>NZ_JBLVPT020000019.1:0-66773 GCF_048286795.2 Flavobacterium frigidum | reverse complement strand
ACCACCTTTATTCACTTCTACAAGCTTTTTATTTACTTTTTTTTGCCTTTTTCTTAACTTATGTTTTAAATCACTGTAAACGTGAATTTTGTAAGTGAAGTTTTTTTCGCTCACAACCACGCTACAAAGCAGAGGGTGATGAAATGCATGAAAAAATAGGCTTTGCATACCTAAATACATGCGTATGTTACCTGGATATATTTCTTAGATCTTTCGGAATTCGTTCTTTGTTCTTGTTTGAACAGCACTTCTCCTTGCCTGAATCTTTCAAAATAGCCTGCCTTAACAGTATTCTAACCAAAAAAATACTCGAGATAGATAAAATGCTTTTCCTTACATACTAATCGCTTTTTCATTTTCTACTATATATAAGGTAACCAGATTTTGGGTTGGCGTTAGTTCTTATTCTCTGGATTGGACTGATTATCCTAAATATTCTGGGCGCGCGTTAGGGATAGCAGCGAATAGCCCACAGGTAAGTGAAGTGCAACGGAACTTAACGAGGACTTGTAGCGATGAGCCCGACTCCTTATATATACAAAGGCGATTATCCTTTTCGATAATCGCCTTTGTATATATAAGGTGGAACGCCAAAAAAAAATTACTTTTTCAACTTTTCAGCTCTAGATTCCCAAGAGTCAGTTAGATTATCATAATCAACTGGTTTAGCCGGATTCTGATTTTGTAATCTTCCCGAATCGAAAGCCCGCACTAATATCGTTTCTATCAGATAGTCTTCATTAACATCGAAAGGTGCGTACTTTGTTTTCAAATTAATGTCAAACATACTTGCCGCCGTATTAGACCAAAAAGCTTTCCAACCACTTTTGAGATTTTTGACCAACTCATATGTTGTAGTGCCTGTTTGTCGATGAATCAATTTGACTAATATTTGGCCTTGTTTACGAGAAAGCTTTTTAAGTTTAGCTTCGAACTCATTACTCAAATAATTCTCTACTATCTTAAAGTATCTTTTTTTCTCCTTATTTGTTTTAAGGTTTGCCATTCCTTTATTAAGAATGGTTAATCTCTCAGACGCTAGTTTTGCATAAGGATAGGTTTTGTACACGCGACTTTGTAGCAGTAAAAATTGCTTTCTTGCATCGGGATCCATTTTTCCCTTATATATTAACACTTCGGGTAATTGAATAGTATCATTCAGTATCGATTCGTCATCTTCTAACTCATACCCCATCTTTGTAGTATCCTGAGGTATGACCTGTGCATTAAGAGACAGGGTGGTAAATAAACAAAAAAACAAAAATTTAATTAGCTTCATATAGGGAAATTTAATTGCCAAAATTATACATTATATACACAAGTGTAATGCCAAATTTATAATTTAGCAAAAAAATAATTTTATGAGCACTAAATCAATATTAAACAAGTCATCACTTGAGTTTTTAGAAAACTACCTTAATAATGCATCACCCACAGGTTATGAAAGTGGCGGGCAGAAATTATGGATGGAATACCTGAAACCTTATGTAGATACTTTTATAACGGATACTTATGGTTCTGCTGTTGGTATCATAAATCCAGATGCACCTTATAAGGTAGTGATTGAAGGTCATGCTGACGAAATTTCATGGTACGTTAATTATATTACGGATGATGGATTAATCTATGTGATTAGAAATGGTGGTTCAGATCACCAAATTGCACCTTCGAAACGCGTTAACATTCATACTAAAGCAGGAATTGTAAAAGGTGTTTTTGGCTGGCCGGCTATTCATACTCGAAATAGAGGAAAAGAAGAAGTAGCAAAAGTGGACAATTTATTCATTGACATTGGTTGTGAAACAAAAGAACAGGTAGATAACATGGGAGTTCATGTAGGTTGCGTGATTACATATCCTGATGAATTCATGATTTTGAACGAAAACAAATTTGTTTGTCGCGCCATTGACAACCGTATGGGAGGATTTATGATTGCCGAAGTAGCTCGTTTAATGCACGAAAACAAAATAAAACTTCCTTTTGGATTGTATATCACCAATTCGGTTCAGGAAGAAGTAGGTCTTCGTGGTGCAGAAATGATTACCAAAACCATCAAACCGAATGTTGCGATTGTCACTGATGTTTGCCATGACTCCACTACTCCAATGATCGAAAAGAAAATTGAAGGTGATACAAAAATTGGTAAAGGTCCTGTAGTAACTTACGCTCCTGCTGTTCAGAATAATTTGAGAGAATTGATTTTAGACACTGCTATTGCAAATGACATTCCGTTCCAAAGACTGGCTTCTTCTCGTGTTACGGGTACGGATACCGATGCTTTTGCATACAGTAATGGCGGCGTAGCTTCGGCTTTGATATCCTTGCCTTTGCGTTATATGCACACTACGGTTGAAATGGTGCATCGTGATGACGTTGAAAACGTGATTAAATTGATTTATGAAACCTTATTGAAATTAGAAAACGAAGAAACATTCTCTTATTTCAAATAGTTTTTTGGAGCTAATCCCGCTATCTGTTGCAATCTTTCTAGTCCTGAACTTGTTTCAGGATCCTGAAACAAGTTCAGGACTAGAAAGGATTTCCACTTTTATCGGGGCTAAAAACCGCAGTTCAAATTATGAATTGCGGTTTTTTTGTTAACTTTACTGATACAATTAATAAAAATGCAATCTACTGCCAAATCAATAGAAGCGTATTTAGAAGAAATCCCCAAGGATAGAAAAATTGCTTTTGCAAAACTTCGGAAAACTATACAAGAGAATATTCCGAATGGATTTGTTGAACAAATGTCCTATGGCATGATTGGTTATGTAGTGCCACATTCCATCTATCCAAACGGATATCATTGTGAACCAAAACTTCCGTTACCCTTTATAACTATTGCTTCCCAAAAAAACTTCATTGCACTTTACCACATGGGAATTTATGCTAAACCGGAATTACTGAATTGGTTTGTCTCCGAATACCCAAAACACAGCAAACAAAAATTAGATATGGGAAAAAGTTGCATCCGATTTAAAAAGATCGACCAAATCCCTTTTATTTAATTGCTGAACTCGTGCAAAAAATAGCAGTAGAAGAATGGATTACTTGTTATGAATCATCATTTAAAAAATAAAAAACCGCAATTCAAAATTATGAATTGCGGTTTCTATTTACCCATATGCCAAATGTGCTATCTGTTCGCTAGATATTCTAAAACATTTTTCTCTATTCTTTCATCTATATTGGTGATGTCTGCTTTTACGAATTTTTCTCCTAAGATATTTTCGTATAATTCAATATATCTTTCAGAAACAGTTTCTATATATTCGTCTGTCATATTAGGAATTTGTTGCCCTTCCAGACCTTGAAAACCATTTTCGATTAACCAACGACGAACAAACTCTTTAGATAATTGTTTTTGTTCTTCTTCGCTGTTTTGACGTTCCTGATATCCTTCGGCGTAAAAATAACGAGAAGAATCCGGTGTGTGAATTTCGTCAATTAAGACAATAACCCCTTCTTTAGTTTTACCAAATTCATATTTGGTGTCCACCAAAATCAAACCACGACTAGCAGCAATTTCAGTTCCTCTTTGAAACAAATCTCTAGTGAATTTTTCTAAAACGATATAGTCTTCTTCTGAAACAATTCCTTTCGATAAAATATCCTCACGAGAAATATCCGCATCGTGCTCTCCGTTATCCGCTTTGGTAGTCGGCGTAATAATAGGTTCTGGGAATTTATCATTCTCTTTCAAATAATCTGGCATTTTCACGCCGCAAATTTCTCTTTTGCCAAGCGCATATTCACGAGCAGCATGACCTGAAACATAGCCACGAATTACCATTTCAACTTTAAAAGGCTCACATAAATACCCCACAGCCACATTAGGATCAGGAGTTGCAATTAGCCAGTTCGGAACAATATCCTGCGTCAATTCCATGAATTTAGTAGCAATTTGATTAAGAATCTGACCTTTATATGGAATTCCTTTTGGTAAAACTACATCAAAAGCCGAAAGCCTGTCCGTAGCTACCATAACCAATAATTCATCATTGATATTATACACTTCTCTTACTTTACCGCGGTAAACAGATTTTTGGTTTGGAAAATTAAAATCAGTAGTTGTGATGGTGTTGCTCATTATACTAGTTGTGTGTGTGTTTTTGTTCCTGCAAATTTAAAACTATTTCATAGAGTTTCGCAAAGAAGCTAACTCTTAAATTTCATTTTTAGCTGTAAAGTTATTTTTTAAGCAACGTTTCGTTGAATAAGTCTAAGATTCGGCTGTATTCGTCAATCCAAGAATAAGTTTCTTTAAAACCGTGTGCTTCCACTGGAAAACTGGACAAACTCCATTTTTTCTTCCCTAATTCGATAAAACGCTGAGACAAACGAACGATATCTTTGTATTCTACATTGTCATCGACCATTCCGTGAAGCATCAACAAATCGCCTTGTAAATTATCTGCAAAATAGATTGGAGAACTTTTTTTGTAAGCATCTGGATCTGTTTCTGGGAAATTAAGAATGTTTCCTGTGTAGCCATGATTGTAATGCGCCCAATCAGTAACAGAACGTAATGCAGCTCCAGAGGCAAACTCTTTTGGAGTTGTTAACATTCCCATCAACGTGATGAAACCTCCGTAAGAACCCCCATAAATCCCAACTTTTGAAGCATCAATTCCATGATTTTCGACTAGATATTTCTTACCGTCTATTTGATCTGTTAAATCTTTTCCGCCCATAAAACGGTAAATTCCTGTTCTAAAATCTCGTCCATATCCATCACTTCCCCTGTAATCAATATCTAAAACGGTATAACCTAAATCGACTAATAAATTATGAAACATATATTCTCTGTGGTACGTACTCCAATAGTTGTGTGCGTTTTGCAAATAACCTGCACCATGAACAAACAAAATTGCAGCTTTATTCGCATTCGCAGTTTGTGGTTTGTATAATCTGGCATTTACAGGAGTTCCATCCTGCGCTTTGAAAGTAATTACTTCCGGTTCACGCCATGAATATCCTTTGAAACTTTCCGATGTTGAAAACGTTATCTGATTTAAGTTGGTATTCATTTTATTAGGCGCTACGTACAATTCCCAAGGTTTATTTTTGTAGGAATAACGAACTAATAGGGTACTTTCATCTGGAGACAAACTCACTTCATTAGCGCCATCTTTAGTTAAAATAGGTTGCAAAACGGCATTTGCCACGTCTACTTTATAAAAATTTCTGTTTCCCGGATGAGTAGTCGTTGCGGTTAAATAAAAAGACTTTTTGTCTTTTGACAAACTTACGTTACGCACTTCCCAATTTCCTTTGGTCAACTGTGTTTTCTTTTTTGACTTTAAATTATAAGTGTATAAATGAGAATAACCCGTTTCTTCGGATTGAAAATAAACCGTTTCATTATCTCCCAAAAATCCAAGTGTACCTCGTGCGTAAGAATTAGAAGGGATTCCAGGTCCTCCTATCCAAGCTTCATCATGTTGATGATCTAATTCTTGAAAAGTTCCATTTTCTAAATTTAAACTAACAATCCATCGGTCTTTATTGTCCTGACTTCTTATTTCACTAATTGCATATGAACCGTTTTCATTATAAACAGGTTCTTGAACTACAATTAGTTTGTCCTTTTTTGCTGCAGTTTTTGATTTTTCATACAACTCAAAATATTTAGGAACATCCTGAATGTGACTCAACGATGAAAAATTTACAAAATAAACAGAATCTTTGGCGATGTTATAAATCCCGAATTTAGTAGCCAATACATTATCTACTGAAACTTTTTCTTTCGTTTCTTCAATTTGGTTGTAACCATCAGCAGTTATGAAAAGTTCCATTTTTTCACTCTTGCGTTCTGAATCTTCTATTAATCTAAAGGTGGCGAAGTTTCCTTTTGGATCCACTTTCAAACTTCCAAAGGTATTTTTTCCATAAAAATAGGGCTTTGGAAAATCAGATTTTGTAGCTTTTGATTTTGCCAAATTCCATTTTTTAAGTGCTTCTTGATCTCTGACGAATTGAAACAATTCCTCTTGTTGGTTTTTCAAAAAAGACTCTTTATCTGTGGTTTTCTCATCCGATTTTCCTTTACGAAAGTTTGTGATTTGAATAATGGACCCTTCATTGGTATTGAACTGAAAAAGATTTTCATTTTGTCTGAAATAAAGTATACCCGGAACAGCACCCATTTGTAAATTAGCAATCGGACTACTTTGCTGATAGAGTTTTTTCGAGGTTTTACTTTTCAAAGAATATGAAAATAGTCTTCCTTTATCGATGTAATAATACAAATCGGGATTGGTAGTTTTTTTGAAATCTAATTTCGAAAAAGCAGCTTCATTTGGTGATGCCAATTCAGGTTTTGATAATCCGTTTTTCCAAAAATAAGTGCTGGTTCCCAATTCATTATTTGGATTCCAATCAAAATACACTTTTTGTCCATCTAAAGACCATCTTTCGTTTTCTGGAGAAACTCCAATGAAAGCATTTCCTTTCATGATTTCTTCGAGTTTTAGCGATTGACTTTGAGCTGAAATTGAAAAAAGAATAGCGAGGATAACAGTAATTATTTTATTCATTTGTTTAATTTGTTTTAAAATAGGTTTATTTGGGTTTTGCATAGATATTAAAAAATTAAAATTTTGCTTTTAAGGCATTGATTCATACGATCTTAAAAAAAATGATATTGTAGCTTCAAAAAAATCGATACTTTCTTGAAAAACTCAAAAATACTTATTGCGATGAATCTTGCTAAATGCTATCTGATTATAGTTTAACATCACATTTTGTTCAAGCAACACAATCAAAACAGTTTAGTGTTTATTAAAATTTTTTTTTAACTATCTATTCCTAACCGTGTAGCTTACTATTTTTTACGGCAATAATACAAAAGCAATATACTTCAAAAATTAAAAATCGGTATTTTTAACTTCTTTTATTTAGTTTAAGATTTTTATAGCAATGGTTCTCAATAAAACTTATGCGGTCTTACAATAAATTAACGTTTAATCTAAATTAAATTTTAAAATTTGTTAATTTTTACTTATATTAGTAAAAAATTTAAATATATCATATGAAATCATTTGTTTTAAAGTGGTATCCAATAATATTAGCGTTCATTTGCATGTTATATTCAATTGGGTTAGGATTAGCCGGAAGGCAAGAAGAAGCTTTATATTCGGCTCATTGGCCAGGAACAATTTTATTATTCGCAATAGCAATCCGTCAAAGAAGAAAACCATGAGTATCAGTTTTTTTATTATTGGAGGCATAATTTTTTTAATTTATATGTGCCTAACGTTTTGGAACATTTTTTATTCGAATAAAAAACAAAGGGAAGAAAATTATCCCAATTTAAACGATAAAATTGTTGAGGACAAAAATGAAAATATTTAATTATTAACTGTAAAAGAAAGTCATACTTTTATTTTATCTAGTTTCAATATTATTCATTCTTAATGTAAGTAAGACTTGGGAATATATCAATTTTAAAGACCATTTCTATCTACTTTACATCGCCTAAAAATATTAATATTTAATTTAAATTTATTTGAAAGGGTAACAAATTAACTTCATTAATTCAGCTTTTTATGCAAGAATTAATGAAGTTTTTTGTATTTTTTTAATTCAAATTTTAAACTTGATAATAAGTGCTGCAAAGTACTATTTGTTTATTACATCCCAGCAACTTGCCTAAAATTAAGACATTTGATGTCGATGAAATTATAATTCTAATCGTTATTTTCAATCATTTTATAGGCATCAATTACTTTTTTGACTAATCTATGTCGAACAATGTCTTTGTCATCCAGATAAATGATTCCTATTCCATCAATATCTTTTAAAACCAATAACGCTTCTTTAAGTCCAGATATGGTTCTTCGTGGTAAATCGACCTGGCCAGGATCTCCAGTAATCATAAACTTAGCGCTCTTCCCCATACGGGTTAAGAACATTTTCATTTGGGAATGTGTCGTGTTTTGTGCTTCATCCAAAATAACAAAAGCGTTATCGAGCGTTCTACCGCGCATGAATGCCAACGGCGCTATCTGAATAATTCCCTTTAAAATGTAATCTTCTAATTTTTCATTGGGTAACATATCGCGTAAAGCATCATAAAGGGGTTGCATGTACGGATCTAATTTTTCCTTCATATCTCCAGGTAAAAAACCTAAGTTCTCCCCTGCTTCTACCGCCGGACGCGTCAATATGATGCGTTTAACTTGTTTTTCTTTTAAAGCTTTAACAGCCATAGCAACTCCAGTATATGTTTTTCCGGTTCCTGCAGGACCAACAGCAAATACCATATCATTTTTTTCCATGGTATCGACCAGTAATTGCTGGTTGGGTGTCATCGGTTTGATGATTTTCCCACCTACTCCATGTACTAAAATTTTATCGTGATCGGCCATTCTCTCCACCTGTTGCCCATCACTTAGAATTACACGTTCTATAACATTATTATCTATAGTGTTATAACGAGTAAAATGAAGCATTAGCCTTTGAAAACGTTTCTCAAACTCGTCTAAAACCTCTTTTTCTCCAAAAGCTTTTATGGTTGTTCCCCGAGCGACAATTTTTAATTTGGGATAGTATTTTTTAATTGTTTCAAGATGAGTGTCTTGAGCGCCCCAAAAGTCTTTTGGAGCGATGTCTATGAGCTCAATTATTCTTTCGTTCAAATGATACTATTTTTAGTGTTTTTAATTTAAAGTTAATCTCAATCCAATTCCGTTTGAATTGGTAATTAGATCCAGTCTTGGTTCATTGAATTGTTTGTATCCTGTTGCATTTTGATTGTTATAATCCGTAACTACATTTTTAATTTTATTAGAAAAACCAATTTTAACAGGAATCGCAATTAAAAGTTCAGCAAGGCCAGCAAAAGCAATAATCTTTGGAATTAATCTATCACTTTCATCAACATACACTCCATTCATACCAGATTCAAATCCTGAAATTACGTAAGCAAATGTTCCTGTAACTAATAATACTGGACCAGAAATAAGCAATATGTTGCCGATAGTTTTTTTTGTTCTGCCGATATTGTAATCTTTGAGAAGTTTTTCATTACTTTTTAATAAATGCCGTATCTGATACGGTGAAATTTCATTGTTTTCAGTATCGGTAATGTTACCGTTAGAATTGTAAACTAGTTTTTGTGAATGCGATTGTAAGCAACAAAAGAAGAAAAAAAGAAGATAAAATAAAGGTTTGATCATGTGTTAGTTTTAAATTCAAATTAAAATTCTAATTAATTAAAGCCTAAAATACTTTAGCTTTGCGTTTCTCAAATTTAATGAAAATTAGGTTCATAAAACACCAATAGTTATAAACAAATTTATGTCAATAATTACCCTTACTTCCGATTATGGCTTGAAAGACCACTTTGTAGGTGCGCTGAAAGGGAAAATTTTATCTGAGTATTCCGAAGCAGTTATTATTGATATTTCACACGAAATAGATCCATTCAACACAGTAGAAGCACATTACATAATTGGTGCATCGTATTCTAGTTTTCCAAAAGGTACCGTACATCTTATAGGAGTTGATATGGAATCCAATAAAGAGAACCAACATATTGTCATGCAATGGAACGATCATTATTTTATAGCTGCTGATAATGGCATTTTAAGCATGCTGTCGCAAAAAATTGTGCCACAAAAGATCGTTGCTATTACAATTCATGACCGTTTACCAAATGAGGCAACTGATCTCGATGTCTTCGTAAAGGTAGCCTGTCATCTATCCAAAGGTGGTTTAATGAATGTTATTGGTAGAGAAATTAATACAATCAAGAAAGTCACAAATTTGCAAGCTACGCTATCAGATGATGGTAGTTCGCTCAAAGGAAATGTGATTTATATTGATCATTTTGGCAATGTCGTTACTAATATTTCAAAAAAATATTTCATTGAAGTGGCCAAAGGAAGACCTTACGAAATTGTTTTGAAAACCAAAAATATCAAAACTATTTTACCCAACTACTCCGCCATTGCAAGTTCTGATAAATATCCGATCAAATCATATGAAGGAGAAAAATTAGCCATTTTCAACGAAGCTGGTTTTCTTGAAATTGCCATATTTAGGAGCAACCCCTCTAAGGTAGGTTCTGCAAATAGCTTATTGGGATTGAATTATAGAGATATAATTAATATAGTGTTCAGATAGCTGTGTTCAGTAACCAGTTTTAAAATCATAAATCGTTAATCTAAAATCATAAATCCCAAATGTTTGTACGCATAGTAAAATTAAGTTTTCACCAGGAACATATTCCTGCATTTTTAGAAAACTTTGAGTTGATGAAAGATAAAATACGAAATGCGCCCGGAAATCGTTTCTTAGAATTGTATCAGGATAAAAATAATAATAGCATTTTCTTTACTTACAGCTACTGGGAAACCGAAGCTGATTTAGAAAATTACAGAAATTCCGAACTTTTTTACGATGTTTGGACATTCACAAAGAAATTATTCAACGACAAACCAGAAGCTTGGAGTGTAGATAAGTTAGTTACTTTGGTTTAAAGTTTTTTAGTTTAAAGTTGAGCAACTTTAAACTTTAAACCTTAAACCTTAAACTTTTAAACAAAAAATAAATGAAATCAATAGTTTTACGAGAGATAAAATCCTTTTTTGGTTCGCCAATAGGCTACTTAGTTATCGCCATTTTTCTAATTATCAACGGCCTGTTCCTTTGGGTTTTCGAAGGAGAGCATAATATTTTGAATACTGGTTTTGCTGATTTGACTCCATTTTTCACACTAGCGCCTTGGATTTTAATATTCTTGATTCCTGCAGTAACGATGCGCAGTTTTTCGGATGAAAAAAAACAGGGAACGTTAGAATTATTATTGACCAAACCATTGAGTATTTGGCAAATTGTAAATGGAAAATTTCTTGGCGCTTTGCTTTTAATTGTAATGGCCATTATTCCAACCTTTATTTATGTGGCCGTTATTTCTAGTTTAGGAATACCAGAAGGCAATATCGATATGGGAAGCACCATTGGTTCTTATTTTGGATTATTGTTCTTGATAGCTGCGTATTCAGCCATAGGAATATTTACATCAACCTTGTCTGATAACCAAATTGTAGCTTTTATTGTCGCAGTATTTTTATGTTTTTTCTTTTATTTTGGATTTGAAGGTTTAGCAACTGTTGTTCCGAACATGTCGACCTTAATTGCTTCATTAGGAATGCAACATCATTTCAAGAGCATGAGCCGAGGCGTATTAGACACTAGAGATATACTTTATTTTACAAGCATAACCGTTGTCTTTCTATCCTTTACTGTTTATAATCTAAAATCTTTCAAATCGTAATGACTACTTCTAAGAAAAATAACCTAAAATCAATATTGATTATCCTTGCTGTTGTAGTGGTTGCGAATGTGATTGGAAGTTCCTTTTTTCATCGTTTTGATCTAACAAAAGATAAAAGGTACACGCTTTCCCTTACATCTTTGAATATCATCAAGCAAGTTCAAAATCCGTTATCTATAAAAGTATACATGCAAGGTGATTTGCCGGCTGAATTCAAACGTTTACAACAAGAAACGAAACAATTACTAGAAGAATTTCAGGCATATAACTCCAATATTGTTTTTGAATTCGTAGATCCTTTGGAGAACGAAGACGCCAGCATGGACAATATTAAAGATTTGTATCGAAAAGGGCTTACGCCAATAAACATCACCGTTGACGACAAAGGAAAACAATCCCAAGCGATGGTTTTTCCTTGGGCGATTGCCGTTTATGACAATAAGGAAGTAAATATTCCACTGCTGAAAAATATTATGGGCGCGTCAACTACACAAAAAGTGATTGGCTCTGTGCAACATTTGGAATACTCCATTGCCGAAGCGCTCAATAAGATTACTAAAGCCAAACAAAAGAAAATTGCAATTATTAAAGGAAATGGAGAATTGCAAGATATTTTGATGGCTAAATTTCTTTTGCAAGTCCGCGAAAGTTATTTTATCGGGCCTTTTACTTTAGATTCGGTTGCAAAAAATCCTATTGCCAGTTTGCAAGCTTTAGAGAAATATGATTTAGCTGTAATTGCTAAACCTACTGAAACGTTTACCGATGCTGAGAAACAAGTTTTAGATCAGTTTATCATGAACGGCGGGAAAACTTTATGGCTGATTGACCAAGTCTCAGCAGAAATGGACAGTTTATACAATCCTTCTGGATCTACTTTGGCGTATCCACGAGATTTAAACTTGAATGATATGTTCTTTAAATACGGCATTCGAATCAACCCTGATTTAGTAAAAGATGAACAAGGAAGTCCCATAAAACTAGCCACCGGAGAACAAGGAAGTGCAACACAATTTCAAGAATTTAATTGGAAATTTGCGCCCCAAGTGTATCCAAATAGTTTGAATCCTATTGTGAAAAATTTAGGAGGAATCAAATTTGATTTTGCAAATCCTATCGATACTTTAAAAAACGGAATTAAGAAAACCATACTGTTGGAATCCTCACAATATTCGAAAAAAATAGGAACCCCAACAACGATAAATCTAAATATAGTTGCCGAAAAAACTTCGCCAAACGATTATTTAAACACAGGAAAGATTCCATTATCTGTTTTATTGGAAGGATCATTTCATTCCATGTTTGAAAACAGAGTTCTACCCTTTGAACAAAACACGTTTAAAGCAATAGGACAAAAAAACAAGATGATTGTGATTTCTGATGGTGATTTAATAAAAAACCAATTGGATAAAAACTTCCAACCCATAGAATTGGGCTACGATCAAAGGTCAGGAAATTTGTATGATAACAAAGATTTCCTAATCAATTGCGTCAATTACCTATTGGATGACAACGGACTTATTAACATTCGAAGTAAAGATCTTGATTTGCCTTTATTGGATAAAGAAAAAGTTTATGAAAACTACACCCAAACACAAATCCTAACTATCGGACTTCCAATTCTAATTTTAATACTTTTTGGTGTTGTGTTTACTTTCGTTCGAAAAAGAAAATACAGCAAATAGATGTTAATAAAAAAGTTTCCAAACTAGAATAGTTTACGATATATTTGTATCCTATATCGTGTTTCGAATTAAAAGGAATACAATAAAAAATAAAACAAAACAGATGAAATTTATAGTATCGAGTTCGTACTTATTGAAACAATTACAAGTTTTAGGAAATGTTATCAACAGTAGTAATACCTTGCCTATTTTAGATAATTTTTTATTTGATTTAGACCATAATGTACTAACCGTTTCTGCTTCAGATTTAGAGACAACTATGTCTGCAACTTTAGGAATTGATTCAGAAAGTAAAGGAAGCGTTGCTGTCCCTGCAAAATTGTTATTGGAAATCCTTAAAACATTCCCAGAACAGCCGTTAACTTTCACCGTTGAAGAAAACAGTACGATTGAAATTAGTTCTAATTCTGGAAAATATGCTTTGGCGTACGCTCCTGGAGATGAATTTCCAAAATCGGTTAATTTAGATGATCCGTCTGTAACACTTGTTCCAGCTGATGTTTTGGCAACTGCGATAAGCAAAACTATTTTTGCTGCCGGAAATGATGATTTACGTCCGGTTATGTCTGGAGTATTTTTCCAGTTTTCGCCACAAGGTTTAACATTTGTAGCTACAGATGCACACAAATTAGTTAAATATGCTCGTACGGATGTAACGGCTTCGCAAGTGGCTGATTTTATTATGCCAAAGAAACCTTTAAACATCTTAAAAAATATTCTTGGAACTTCAGATGCTGAAGTAAAAATTGAATATAACGATTCGAATGCTACTTTTTCTTTTGATAATTATGTTTTAATGTGTCGTTTAATTGACGGAAAATATCCAAATTACGAAGCGGTAATTCCGAAAGAGAATCCAAATAAATTAATGATTGACCGATCTCAATTTTTAAGCTCTGTGCGTCGTGTAGCTATCTTTTCGAACAAAACTACACACCAAATTAGATTGAAAATTGCTGGTGCTGAGTTGAATGTATCTGCAGAAGATATTGATTATTCAAACAAAGCCGAAGAAAGATTGACTTGTGATTACCAAGGTGATGATATGCAAATAGGCTACAACTCTCGTTTCCTGACAGAGATGTTGACTAATTTGCAATCTGATATGATTATGCTTGAAATGTCATTACCAAATAGAGCTGGAATCTTAACTCCAGTTGATGGATTAGAGGAAGGCGAAACTGTTACCATGCTTGTAATGCCTGTAATGCTAAACAGCTAAGATTACCATTTGATATACGCTATTAACCAAACCACTTTTATATTTAAGAAACCGTCTCGATAAATCGAGACGGTTTTTGTTTTTATGCGTTTCACTTTATGTTATTCTAAACAAGGCTAAATTTCATTGTGTTTTCCTTTTCGATGATTAATTTCGGCTGCTTGCATTAGTGAGTTTGCTTCGTTCCTTGCAAAGACAAACCGCACATGGATTAATTAGTGTGAAATCTAAGAAGTCTATTAATTTAAACTATATAACGCCCATTTTTTTCATTAAAAATGTAGCGCTTCTATTTTTACAAATTCCATCATGTAACTTGTAATCAAAATGGAGTTCATTATCGACAATCTCTACTTCAAAGCATTTATTGGTTAGTATATTTGGATATTCATTTGTTGTCAAGCAAACTTCTATATCATGCGTTGCAATGGCTCCAATTGCTTTTTTAGCAATCACTTTTTTGACTACTTCAATTGTTCCATTTCGTTTATCATCAGAGTTTGTTCCGCGCAATATTTCGTCCAATAAAACAAATGCAGGTCTATTTTCGAGCTCGTCCATGATTTGCTTTAGGCGCTTTATTTCAGCAAAGAAATACGATTCACTATCGGACAACGAATCGGATAATCGCATCGAAACCAAAACGGGTAACGGATGCACATTCGCTTGGCTTGCACAAACAGGCGAACCTATTCCAGATAAAACCATATTAATTCCTAAACTTCTCAAAAAAGTACTTTTACCTGACATATTTGAACCCGTTAAAATCATAAAGGATTGTGGTTGAAAATGTACATTATTGCCTATTCTGGTTTTAGGATTTAATAACGGGTGACTTAAATCTGTAAAATCAACTTCAAAATTTTCATTTAAAGTTGGGAATACAAAGTCGGGGTTGTTATAGGACATGTTGGCCAAACTATTCAGCATTTCAAATTCGCCTATAACATTGAGCCATTCCTCAAGTACCTCGGCATGATCATTTTTCCATTGAATTAGCGATTTTAATACATGAAGATTAAATAAAAAAGTTCCATTAAAAACGATAGCAGTTACGAAATTTGAAATGCTATCCATTCTTGAAAACAAGTCAGCTAAATGTTTCAAATGAATACTTGCATTTTCTTTCTTGAATTTTAGTTTTTTCTGTAAAGCAACTAGTTTTTCAGACTTAAAACTTTCGTCTTCTATTTTTTGTAAAAGCAAACTATATTGGTGAATGGTTTTATCAATTGCAGTAGAATTAGCTATTTCGCATTGAATTCGCTTTATAAATCTGCCTAAAATTATTAAGTTGATTACAAATAAATACGATAAAATTGAAGCGTAAACAAGATTTGAAGATACAATATACGCAATCACAAATCCCAGAAAAAGCATTGGTGATACATAAGAAATGTATACGCTTGACTTGGATAACGGAATACTATTGAAAGTAGTCCACTTGAGCAAGGTTTCAAAATTTGATCTATTATCATTTCCTACTTTGGCGTAAGCCAAAAATTCCTGACGCCAATCTAATTTTTCGGATAATTCTTTGATTGCTTGTTGATTATCTCTAATTTGATCCTTTGGCAAAAGTGTCAACAATTGGTTTGCTAATCTCTTTTTACCAACATAAGTGGCGGTTCTATTACAGTTTTGAAACAATGAATGTTCTCCAAAAATATCTAAATCATAGGCGTAAGGATGTTGAAAATCAATAAATTCTAGCCCATTTTCAAAAGGAATTTTATCTCTTTTTAAATACGCTATTTCATTTTCATTGATTGTTACTAAACTTTGATGGAGTTTTCTTTTGAACGCTAATGTTGTGTGGAAACGCATTACAACAATAAAAGTTATAAATAGGCAAACGGCAACAACAAGAAATACAACCTCACTGTTTTGTATATAATAATAACTGGAAACAACAAAAAAAGCAATGGCAATTAATCGTAATATACTAATGCTGTTATACTGTTTGTTGATTGCCGTTACTTTTGATATAAATCGTGCTTTTTTCTCCTGATATATTTCCATATTGATTTTGATGAATCACAAATATACGAAATAGATTGCGCTATGATCTTTAAATCAATAGCTATTGGCGCTGCCATAAAGCACGATATGCTGCACTATTGCTTAAACTCCTATAATCAAGCAATTGGAATGGTTAAAATAGGAATATCAAAATGTGTTGCTATTTTTTTTGTCAAGCTTGGATTAAAAATACTTTCAAAAAAACCTCTTTTATAGGGCAACATGGTCAACACATCTACTTCTTTATAGTTTATAAAATCAATAATACTTTCCTGAACCTCATTGCTATTGACTATAAAAAAATGAAGCGGTTCTGCAATAAATTCATCTTCCCATTCTTGTATGGTTACTTTTGTAACATCTGATTCGCTCGTTTTTACATACAAACATTTCACAATAGCACCTGCATTTTTTGCTAAATGGAGAACCATTTTTAATGCTTTTTTGTCTTTGGTTCTAAAACGAGTTGTGAATCCGATAACTTCAATTCTCTTGAATTTGGCTTCTATAGGGATACAAAACATAGGAACATCTATTCCAGAAATTACAGAACCTGTATTGGTACCCATAAGAAAAGTATCCCATCCCGTGGCTCCTGCAGTTCCCATTATGACAAAATCTATTTTATCTTCTTTGATACATTTTTTAATATTATTAAGTAAATCCCCATCCATTAATCTATGAGACATTTTTATTTTATCAAGATGACGTTCTTCTGCTATGGCTCGCAATTTTGGGATTTCATCTTTAAACATGTCAAATTTCGCTAACGCTAATGAATCGTAAAGGACCGCGTAATTTTCAGGAAAAAACTGATTGTCATAAATTGGCAGCTCAAAGCTGTGCAATAAAACAATTTCCCCATGAACTATTTTTGCAAATTCTAAAGCATGTACAAAAGCATTTGTAGCTACTGTAGAAAAATCGGTTGGAAAGAGAATTTTTTTCATTTGTACTATTCTTTTAAAGGATTCATTTACTAATAAATTTTGAGTGTTTTTCGAGTATTCAAATCAGAATTAATTTTATTCATGAATCGCCAAAATTGGTACATTGATGTGAAATGCTAATTTTTTTGAAAGACTGATTTCGAAAATTTTATCAAAGAAATTTCTGTGATGCACATGCATTGCTATCAAATTAATTTTGTGCAAATCGATAAAATTTAAAATAATTCCTTCCACATCTTCTCCTTTGATAGAGTGAAATGTAACTTCATTGTTTTCTACTAAAACCTTCCAATCTTCTCTGCTTTCATCTTTAATTTCATGTTGCGGAGACGCTATATGCAAGCAATCAATAGGTGCTTGAAATATTTTGGCTAAAAAAAGAACTCTTATAAAAGAACCCGTATCCTCCGGTTTGTATTGCGTAATAAACAGTATTTTTTTGATAGGATAATATCTACAGTGCTCCGGTATTGCCAAAACTAATGCTGTAACATCATTCATTACTTTTGTGGCTATTGTACCGAAAAAAGTTTCTTTAAGACTAGTGGCACCTTTAGTACCCATAACTACGAAATCGAAATTTTCATTCTCTGTTATTTTTTTTATTTCTGGAACCAAATTTCCCAAAATCAAAACATGACATATTTTGATATGAGTTAAATTGTTTTCTTCTGCAATTTTTCTTAAAACAGGAACTTCATCTTTATAGTTTTCAAAATTACTAAGTTCTGTTACATTATACATTTCATGTAAATACTCCGACACATTAATATAATTGGCTTGTGGCAATTGATACACATATATTGTAACTATTTCGGCGTTAATGAATTCTGCCAATTTTAATGCGTAAATAAACGCGTTTCTAGACACTTCTGAAAAGTCAGTAGGAAATAGAATCTTTTTCATAAAACAATTATATTATTGAAAATCAATTATTTATATAAATTTACAAAACGAAAAACAAAACAGAATGATAATTATCAGTTTGGCTAATTTTTAACAAAAAATAAAGTCAATGGTTTAATAAGCCAGTCTTGTAGCCATGTCAATTTTGCTTACTTTTGCATCAAATTGAATTTAAATATGATACCTCAAGATTCCATAGTAGCACTAGCAACTCCCTCTGGTGCGGGTGCTATTGCAGTAATTCGAATTTCTGGACAAGATGCCATTGCAATAGGAAATTCTGTTTTTAAATCCATAAAAAACAAAGAATTAACAACCCAAAAAACGCATACGTTACATTTGGGTCACATTATGGACAATAATAAAACTTTGGATGAAGTTTTAATTTCTATTTTTAAAGGACCTAATTCGTATACTGGCGAAAATACGATTGAAATTTCGTGTCACGGTTCTACATATATCCAACAGCAAATAATTCAGTTGTTACTTCGAAAAGGTTGCCGCATGGCTGATGCCGGTGAATTTACCTTGCGCGCATTCTTAAATGGAAAACTGGATTTGTCGCAAGCCGAAGCTGTTGCCGATTTGATTTCGTCGGACAATGAGGCTAGCCACCAAATTGCGATGCAGCAAATGCGTGGTGGTTTTAGTAATGAAATTGCCAAACTAAGAGAAGAACTGTTAAATTTTGCTTCGCTGATAGAACTCGAATTAGACTTTGCCGAAGAAGATGTTGAATTTGCTGATAGAACTCAATTTCACGAATTGTTGAATAGGATTGAGTTTGTATTGAAACGTTTGATTGACTCGTTTGCTGTGGGAAATGTTATTAAAAACGGAATTCCAGTAGCTATAGTGGGTGAACCAAATGTGGGGAAATCTACCCTATTGAACGCTTTACTTAATGAAGAACGTGCCATCGTTTCGGAAATTGCAGGAACAACGCGTGACACCATAGAAGATGAATTGGTCATTGGCGGAATTGGTTTCCGATTCATCGATACCGCAGGAATTAGAGAAACGGAAGATGTCGTAGAAAGTATTGGTATCAAAAAAACATTCGAAAAAATCGAACAAGCGCAAGTAGTCGTTTTTCTTTTTGATAGTTCTGAGTTTAAAGTTTCAGGTTTAAAGTTAAAGGTAGAACTAGAAAAAATTAAGAATCAATTTCCGTTGAAACCTCTTGTAATAATTGGTAACAAAGCCGACAAATTAGATGAAATAGAAATTATTAATTTAAGAAATGAAATTCCCGAAATCGTACTTATTTCTGCCAAAGAAAAACTGGGAGTTGAGGATTTAAAGAATCAATTACTCTCCTTTGTCAATACTGGCGCCTTACGCAATAACGAAACAATCGTGACTAATACTAGGCATTACGATTCGTTACTTAAAGCACTTGAAGAAATTACAAAGGTAAAATACGGTCTCGAAACCAACTTGTCTAGCGATTTAATGGCTCTAGACATCCGAGAGGCCTTATACCATTTCGGAATGATAACCGGACAAGTAACCAATGACGAATTGTTGGGTAATATTTTTGCTAATTTCTGCATCGGAAAGTAACCCCCACAAAATAAACAAATACAAAACCATCTAAAACACTTATAAACGCATAATATACAAGGTTTGTTATTAGTTACAAATATAGGTTTATTTGGTTATGTTTTGTGTTTTTATGCTTATATTTGTACCTTATTTGTACCTCATCAGGATTTGACGGTTTATTTGTACCTTAAAATCCTTTTTGTTTGCACATAATTGCACTTAAATTGTCTTAATAATACTTAAAGATATAAAATGAGCAGTAACATAACTATTGAAAGGATTTGCCAAAACTGTAAAAATGAATTTACAGCAAAAACCACCGTAACGAAATTTTGCAGTATGAAATGCAGTAAAGCATCGTGGAGGAATGAAAAAAGAAATATCAAAATAGACAATAGTAATATTGAAACTCGATTAACTAAAACCGCACCTATTGAAGATTTGAAATCAAAAGAATTTTTGACGGTTAAAAACGTGGCTACTTTGCTAAATTGTTCCGTGCGTTCCGTTTATTACTACATTGATAATGGCACAATCCACGCAATCAATTTAGGTGAAAGGATAACGAGAATTAGACGCACCGAAATTGACAAACTTTTTGAGCGAATGCCAAAAGACACTACCAAAGAACCGCCAACACCTCCCGAAGCAAAAGAGTATGATATTTCAGAATGTTATACCATAACCGAAGTACAAACAAAATATAATATTTCGCCAGCAGGTCTTTATGTACTAATGCAAAAACATAATATCCCAAAGATTAAAAAATGGCGGTATGTGTACGTCCCTAAAGAATTAATCGACAATCTTTTTAATTTATAACAGTATGGCAACAAAAGTAACTTTACGAAAAAAGAATATTTCAAACAATAGACAAAGTTTGTATTTAGACTTTTACCCATCAATTATAAAAGATGGTAAAAGCACCCGCAGGGAGTTTTTAGGAATGTATGTGTATAACGAACCAAAAAGAAAAACGGAGAAAGATCATAATAAAGAAACGCTATCAATAGCGGAAACTATTTGCCAAAAGAAACAGAACCAACTCGACAAACCCGAAATATACACCACTTTTGAAAAAGAGCGTTTACAGGCTGAAAAAGTAGGTAATGAAAACTTTGTTGCTTACTTTGAAAAATTGACTTTAAAACGTAAAGAAAGTAACCACGATAATTGGCAGGCTACATTAAAATACTTAAAAACTTTCACGAAAGGCGAAGTTAAATTTATTGATGTAACAGAAACATTTTGCAATGATTTTAAAGATTATTTATTGAATGTAAAAAGTAATAAAAGCAATAAGGTAACCCTTTCACAAAACACCGCACAAAGCTATTTTAATAAATTCAAAGCAACATTAAAACAGGCTTATAAAGACGGCAAGTTATCCTTTGACTTAAATATTAAGGTAGAACAGATTAAGGCCGTAGAAACACGCAGAGAACACCTGACGATAGAAGAATTGAATAGACTTGCACAAACGGAATGTACCAACCCACTTTTAAAAACAGTATCGTTATTCTCGGCATTAACTGGATTGAGATTTTCAGATATTCAAAAGATGGTTTGGAACGAAATAGAATACATTGACGGCAACGGCTATTTTATAAAATTTGAACAGCAAAAAACGGGAGGTATTGAAACTATGCCAATAAGCGAACAGGCTTATAGTTTGTTAGGCGAAACCAAAGACGGCAACAAAAAAATATTTGACGGTTTAAAATACTCGGCACACGAAAACAGCCATTTGGCAAAGTGGATAGGACTTGCAGGAATAACCAAACATATTACGTTCCATTGTTTTAGACACACATACGCCACCCTGCAACTATCAAACGGAACGGATATTTACACCGTTTCAAAGATGCTAGGGCACCGTGAACTAAAAACTACACAGGTTTATGCAAAGATTATTGATGCAACCAAAAGAGAAGCGACAAACAAAATTAAAATTGAATTATAAGCAAAATGGACACAACCTATTTAGATACTATCCAAGCCACAAATCTTCTTACCCTTGAAGAGTATATTTATGTGTACCCTAGATTAATGTTCGAATACACAAAACTTGAGGCAGATTGCAATGAAATGTTTTTTATAGAGGAACAAATAGAACAACATTTTATACACATTGATGGTTGTAAAAATGCTAAAAATAGAATATCAAACGACTATGATTATAAAAAATACGGCACATTTGAAGATTGGGTTAAAACGGCTAGGTCTTTCGATATAAGAATAGTAAGCCTTAAAGCTATAATAAAATATTTAGAAACTAAAAAATCAGAACTTGAAGCACCCCAACCGCCAACACCTCCCGAAGACAATTCAAGCGAAGAAAAACAGGAAAATCAATTTGCAAAAAATATACCGATGCAATTTACGATTGAACACTTTAGTAAATTAAAGACGAAAAATAAAAAAGGAAATGTATTTCTAACTGATGAAAAATTTGACAAATTCATTAAATGTGCATTTTTAAACGAAAAAATTATTGAAAAACAAAAAATTGATTTCGAACGGGGTGAAAGTGGCAAAGTAATAAGAGTGTTTTACGATTATTTTGATTTAGCTTGTAAAGACTACGGACAAAAAAACAGCAAAGATCCGTTTATCAATTTAGTATTTAAATGTTTTGATAATTGGGAGCCTACAAAAATAAAATCATTTTTCAAACCTAATAAAACTAAAGATATATTATAAAAATAGTTGTCCGTTGTGTCTGTCTTTTTGTCCGTTTTGACCGCAATATTTTTCACACAAAGTACCCAATATCTTTGACGCTATCAAACAAAAATGATAGTAAAAATGGAAAATTCAACACAAGGTTTAACCCTTGAAACACTGCCGAAAGCCTTTACTAAATTCGCCAACGAAGTAAGCGAAACATTAAGGATGTTACTAGAAATGAGTAACGAAAAACCGACCTCTCAGACCGAAAAACTTTATTCAATAAAGGAAGCATCAGAATTTTTAAATTTGTCAGTTCCGACAATTTACTCTAAAGTAAGCAGGAATGAGTTACCGTTTATGAAGCAAGGGGGTAAATTGTATTTTAGTTCTTTTGAATTGATGCAGTTTATAAAAGACGGCAGAAAAAAAACAAATGCCGAAATCGAAGCCGAAGCAATTGATTATTTGAACAAAAACAAAGGAGGTAAAAAATGCTAGAAACATTTAATACCTCCGATAATCTTATGCTTAATTGTCAGGGCGAAGATACAATAAACAAAATAAAATTCCTTTCTAAAGGGTTGCAATATTGCAAGCCAATTTCGGGAAGTTTACTTTTCAGAATTGTAAAAATAATTACTAATTCTAATACTGTATTAAGATGAAAAATCAAGAAGCAGTCTTACTAATTCGTAAAGAGATTTTAGAAAGGTCGAACCTTGCCTTTGAAACTATCTTAAAATTGCCCGAATTGAAAAGGTATTATTTAGGCTTGAAATATGTTACAACCTCAAATAATGCTATTTGTAAGGCTTTGAATATTCCTATTGAAGCAGGAACACGTTATAAAGCCGAACTCGAAAACAATTATAATTTAGTGGCTTCGGCGGATAAGTTTCAATGTGACTATACCGGCGAATACGTTCAATTTTTAAGCACTAACCCCGCCGAATTTGAACGACTTAAAAAGTCAGATATAAATCAATTAAATCTATTTGAAGATGGAAAATAAAACACCAAAAAGAATGGATTTAAGCAAGGCAATTGATAAAGCAATGAGAGGAGAAGTTAAAGCAAGCGGAAACCCTTTCCCTATTGATGTATTCCCTAACCTTTTCAAAGATTTAATCCTGGATCTGAATAGTAGTTTAAACTTCCCTATCGATTACACAGGAACGGCACTATTAACAGCAATTTCCACAGCAATAGGAACTACAGCACAATTAAGAGTAAAACACAATTGGCCTGAATATGCTTCGCTTTATACTTGTTTGATTGGTAACGCTGGAGCGAATAAAACGCACCCCATAAATACAATATTCAAACCTATAAAAGATATTGATAAAGGCAACCACGATATTTTTAAAGTTGGGTTTGCCGAGTTGGAACGGTTTAACAAACTTTCAAAAAAAGAAAAAGAGGAATTAACCGAACCAATTTCACCCAAATTAAAAAAGAGCATACTAACTAATTTCACACCCGAAGTTTTAAATAAAAGATTAGAAGAAAACCGCAGAGGTTGCACTGTTTTAAGCGATGAATTAGCAACGTTTTTTGAAGGAATGAATAACTATTCAAAAGGCGACCAAATAACGGTTTATTTATCGATTTGGAATAACCAAGGTATCACGATTGACAGGATAGGAAACCCAATACCGTTATCTATTGAAAACCCTTATTTGTCAATTATTGGAGGTTTACAGCCAAGAGCATTAAAAAACTCGTTCCCTATCGCGAAATTGAATAATGGTTTTTTTCAAAGATTTTTATTTGCCTATCCTAGTAGTGTTTTTAAAGAGCCGATAAACGACAAGGAATGTAACTCTACTTTAATTGAAAACTATAAAAATTTCATTGTGAATTATTACAATAATTCAGAGCTTCAAGAAACTAAAATATTGAATTGGAGTCCCGAAGCTAAAGTATTTTTTTACAATTGGCAAAAAGAGAACTGCAATTTAGTAAATGAATATCAAAACAACATAAAGGGCGAAATAGCTTCAAAATTTGACAATCACTTTGTTAGACTGGCTTTGTTGCTTCAAATAATGAAAGAACCTCAAGCCGATTATATTCAATTGGAAGCGGTACAGGGAGCAGAAAAATTATGTGCTTATTTTATGAATTGTAGTTTTAAAGTGCTAGAGGTTATCCAAAATAAAAAAGACTATTTACAGACCTTGCCCGAACAAAAACAAAAATTCTATTATTTATTAGCCGAAAAATTTACCACAGCCGAAGCGGTTACTATCGGATTGAATTTTGATTTTAACGAAAAGAGTGTACAGCGATTTTTAAAAGATACTATTTTATTTAAAAGACTGAAGCACGGCAGTTATGAAAAAAACATCAAACCAAAAGAAACCGAAAAATAAATATTTATTTGCTATTTGTCTTTATTGTCCTTTTGTCCTTTTTTAAATTTAACCTACTTATTTTCACATACTTAATTCCTTTTAAATAAGACATTAAAAAGACAAAATTTGTTTCTTAATTTTCAAAAGGACAACAAAAGGACAGTAATTTGTCTTAAATACAAAATAACATCTACTTGAAATTCAGCAACATAATCTAAAAAAGGACAAAAAAGACAAAAAGGACAGGGTTGTAAATTATTTAGAATAAATAAAAATAAAAAGTACTTTGAGGGAAACCGTAATGGAAATGATTTTTAATTGAGTAGTTTTGATTTGTAGAGTTTAACGAGGATTTATTTATATTAATTAAAAAAGACCTATGAAAAATTTAAAAAAAGTAATTTTAGTTTTAGGGTTTATTTTTATTTTTGGCTTTTGTTATGGACAAAAAAGTTATTTAAAAGCAGATGGAACGCTTGAGGATGATTTTTTTAGAGAGCAATTTGTAGGCTATTTTAACGAAACACCTGCATTAAATAAAAATGTAAAGTTAGATATTGACAATAAATATCTTGTTATCATAAGTAAATATGATTGTGGAGACGAAAAATTTGAACCTGTAACAATGCAAAAAAGTGCTCTAAATTATTCTTACGCACAACTGTTAAGCGGGATTAATTTATTTAAAACAATAGGTCATAGAAAATTTACTGATAATTATAAATTTGAGGGGATAATTTTTAAAACAAATACAATATGTATGTTTTCAACAAGAAGTTATGATTTTAAGTTTAGTATAGATGAGTTAAAAAGTTTGCCAGAATATGTAGATTTTCAAGATTTAATAGGTGTAATCGCTAAAAACGATTATAAAAATATAATTTATGCAAAAAATAATTTATAACGAATTTCATTTAAACAAAAAAGTCTCTCATTTCTGAAAGGCTTTTTATTTTTTGTTCATTTTTTAGATAATAAAGCAATATTCTCATAGCAAGTTTCTTCAAGCTCAAAGCCAGCTTCACATCTTAAAGTATCGTAAAAATTACCTTGTGTGTACCATTCTTTTACGATTAACCATACTTCTAATTCAGTTAGGTTTTTGTCTTTAATTACTGTTGTTCTTTCTACTAGTATAGACATAGTTTTTGTTTTTTAGTTATTATTATTGTTATTTTATGCTTAATATTTTTAAATGCTAACTGCTTGTTGTCGGTTGCCTCCACAGGGGCTTATTAATATAATATTCAAATATAATAAATTGACTTGCTCATTCGACCTTACAAACATTTGTTGTTGGCTAGGATTAAATAATAATGCGTAAGTATCTGATTTTATTGACACTGTGTTAATTTTAAAGTTTTATTTTTTTATTGTTGTCAATACTTATTATATTTTTTTCGACTACTCTTTTTTATTAATGCTTTTGTAAAACTTATGTATTTAATTTTCATTTATTTAGTAGGGTTAATTATTTGTACTTACAATTAGAGGGTATGGGTTATACTCTATTTTTGGGGTGTTTCTTTTCAAACCGAAAGTCTTTTTATAAAGGGCGGGGGGTCTTTTTTTTAGTTTCTCTTTCCAAATTTATTTTAAATTCTCTTGTGATTTTGTGATTCATAATACTGTAAATCGGTTGAGGTTTATTTGTGTTGAACTATTTGGAAATATAATATCAAAATATTTACCTAGAAAAGTACTTAAAATACGCTTCAAACGTTAATATTTTACTTTTTTGTACCTTATTTGTATCTCTTAAATATAACTAATTGATTTTCAGCATAACTTACTTTCTGCATCGGGAAATAGTACAGAAAATGTAATACATAGATTCGAAAACAAGTATTAATCGTAAATAATTGAATCTTCATCTTTATTAAAAATGATAACCTTTCTAGGATATTTTTTGGCAGAATTTAAAACCAATTGCGTACTATATTGATTTGTTTTGTAAGGTTTAATATGCTCTTTTATTTGATTCGAAACGGTAATGATCGCATCAGAATCTAGATAGCCCATGCCATAAAATTGTCCTTTTTCTACCAAGATGCAACTACGTTCGTCAGTAGTTCTTCCTTTATCAATTATAGCAAAACTGATTCTGCTATTCAAATAAAAATCAATAGCAACTTGGATTTGATCATTGTGTAAATCCATATCAGGTAAGGAAATTATATTTTCTTGAGTTGTAAAAACTCCATCAGCCATACCGCCATATTTACAAAATCTACTATCAATATCAAATTTTTGTGCTAATTCTTGCAATAAATTTATACCACCGTAAATATGATCAAATGTTTCTAAGCAATTTTGATTTTTGGCTAATTTTCCAACTGCTAGATACCTATATCCATTCCTTGCTTCGTATTCAAATAATCCGAATTTTGGTTCAAAGCGCTTCAAAGATTTATTATGAATAGGCCATAACTGCTTTATTTCACTACACTCAAGCAACAATGCCATTAATTCTGTTCCGCAAATTTCGTAAGTAATATGGTAGATATCACGCAAAAAATGTTGTCTTTGCGGTGTGATTTTATGACCTCCAAAATGTGATGCTACGCGTTTTTTTATGCTTACAGCTTTTCCAATATATATTACTTTTTTGTGCTCATCGTAAAAATAATATACGCCTGGTTTATCAGGCAGTTGATCAAAATCTTCACGAGGTAAATTAGGGGGCAAGCGCTGATCTTGAGATGTTTTCTTTATCATTCCATCTATTACTTTGTCAATATCCCATTCTAGTAATCGCGAAAATAAAATTGTAGTTGCATCAACATCTCCTCCCGCACGATGGCGGTTATCGAGATTTATTTCTAAGGCACTGCAAAGTCTACCCAAACTATAAGATGGTAATCCCGGTTTAATTTTTCTTGCTGCTCTAACAGTACACAGCTTTTTAGCTGTCCATTTTAAACCAGCTCGTTCCAGTTCGTGACGAACAAAAGAGTAGTCAAAATTGACATTATGTGCCACAAATACACGATCTGATAAAAGTTCAAAAACTTGATCTGATATAAAATCAAATAGTGGTGCATCTTTAACCATTTCATTGGTAATACCTGTTAATGCAAAAATGGCGGGTGGTATTTCTTTTTGTGGGTTAACCAATGTTTCCCACCGGTGAATTATATTTTTTCCATCATGAATAATAATAGCAATTTCAGTAATTCGGCTGTGACTCGCATTTCCACCTGTGGTCTCAATATCTACTATTGCGTATTCTTGTTTTTTCATTTTATGCGGTCTAGTTTATCACGACTGCGCTCGAAGTGTGATAGTTATAACTTGGCTATTCAAAAAAAAAATTAGATCTCAAATTTTCAGTAAAAACTTCTCAATTACACTCGAAATGCTATTTAGATTTAAAAGTATAATGGATTTCTAATTATTTGGGTAAAATTCTCAGATGCGGTTAAAGTGTCATTATTTTAAATTATTTCCATACAATTTGTTACTGAAAAAATTTAATGATTCTAATTACTTCGAAATGTATTTTCCTCGGAATCAAAAAAAATGCTACTTAAAATTTAAAAGCCATTTAAGAAATTACTAAGTAGCAATTTCTTAAATGACTTTTAGAATTAAATTGATATTGCTAGAGCTTACTAATGAAGCTACCATAGATATCTTTGAACTGATACCCTTCAGAAAAACGGTCTTTACTTAGTTTTTTATATTCGACCAACCCCCAAAGAATAAATTCTTTCATAAATAACTTATCTTCATTTTTAAGTTGTGGTTGGTATTTTTTAATCAAAACCTCAAGAGGAACTATGCTGCTCAGGATTCTTTCATATTCTTCATCAGAGCAATCGTCTACTAATTCGAAACCACTTTCAACAAAAAACCATTCTATGATATCTGTGTAGGCCGTTTTTTGACCTTCTTTCTCTAGTTTTTCAATTTTTGGAAAATAAGCTGGAAAAAAAGTATGAATTGCATCACCTAATAAGTGTTGTGCCACTGCAGCTGCTCCCTCTTGCTCTCCTTCGTAAACCAATTCGACTTTTCCTGTTATTGCTGGAATAATTCCCATAAAATCAGATAAACGTAACGTTGTTTTGTCAGCTCCGGACTTCAAAGCCCTTCTTTCTGCAGTGCTTAATAAATTTTCAAAAGCAGTAATACTTAATCGGGCACTTACGCCACTTTTGTTATCGATATATTCACTTTCGCGTGCTTCAAAACTAATTTGTTCCAACAAATCTCTCGCTAATGAAGGCACATAAACCATATCACTTTGACTCAAGTCTAGTTTTGCTTCCTGCTCTGTAATGGTACGAGCTATTTTAATCGTATCTGGGTAATGTGTTAGGATTTGGGATCCTATTCTATCTTTTAGCGGCGTTACAATACTACCACGATTGGTATAATCTTCTGGATTTGCGGTAAATACAAATTGCATATCCAATGGCATTCTTAGTTTAAAACCTCGAATTTGTATGTCGCCTTCTTGCAAGATGTTGAACAATGCTACTTGAATTCTAGCTTGTAAATCAGGTAATTCATTAATTACAAAAATACAACGATTAGCTCTTGGAATCATCCCAAAATGAATCACTCGATCATCTGCGTAAGAAAGTTTTAAATTGGCCGCTTTGATAGGATCTACATCCCCAATCAAGTCAGCTACGGTTACGTCTGGTGTGGCTAGTTTTTCAAAAAAACGTTCGCTTCTATGCAACCAAGATATTGGAGTTTCATCGCCTTTGGCCTCAATGATATCCTTAGCAAAACGAGAAATGGGTTGCAAGGGATCATCATTTATCTCGGAACCCATCACAAACGGAATGTATTCATCCAATAATTCGATCATCTTTCTAGCCAATCTCGTTTTGGCTTGACCACGAAGCCCCAATAAATTGATGTTGTGACGGGATAGAATCGCTCGTTCCAGTTCTGGAATAACCGTGTTTTCAAAACCATGTACGCCTTCAAATGTTGGTTTTCCTGTTTTTATTTTTTCTCTAAGGTTAGATCGCAATTCGTCTTTTATACTTTTGCTTACATAACCTGATTTTTTTAATTCGCCTAAAGTTTTTATGGTATTCATTTATTTTTAATTGAAATTGATATTGAAATTGATCTATTATTAGGGTTTGCGTTAGGGATAAAAGTGGCATCCTTTTGTGCAGCGATAGCGAAACAAAAGATAGAGCGAATGAGCCCGACCCTTGTGGTAACGCCCAAAACTATTTTATTCTTTTTTTACGGTTGGTTTCATAATCCTCAAAAATCATTTCACCCAATCCTTTTAAGCCCGTATAAAAAGCTTTCCCTTGGTTGGACTCCGTGAATTTATTGACAAATTTTTGCAAATACGGGTCATTAGCAATCATAAAAGTGGTGATGGGAATGTGTAATTTCCGGGCTTGTTGCGCTTGGTTATAACATTTATCTACAATGTATTCGTCAAGACCGTTACTGTTCATGTAATACGAACCATCTTTCTCGCGCACACAACTTGGTTTCCCATCAGTTATCATAAAAATCTGTTTGTTGGTATTTCGTTTGCGTCGCAAAATATCCATTGCTAGTTGCAAACCGGCAACCGTATTGGTATGGTAAGGCCCTACTTTTAAATATGGTAAATCTCGAATTGCAATTGTCCAGGCATCATTACCAAAAACCAAAATATCTAAAGTGTCTTTTGGGTAGCGCGTTGTAATTAACTCCGCTAGAGCCATGGCTACTTTTTTGGCAGGTGTAATTCTATCTTCGCCGTACAAAATCATACTATGGCTGATATCAATCATCAACACAGTACTCATTTGGGATTTAAACTGCGTTTCCTCTACAACCAAATCATTTTCGGTTAGCATAAAATCGGCCACTCCATTATTGATTTGTGCGTTTCGCAAACTTTCAGTCAAAGAAATCCGTTCGAGTCCGTCTCCAAAATGAAATTCCCTGAACTCGCCTGTATGCTCATCGCCATTGCCGGCATGTTTGGTTTTATGATTGCCACTTCCTGAACGTTTTAAATTTCCAAAAATGGTATCTAATGCCTGTTGCCTAATGGCACGTTCCGTCTTGGCAGTGATTCCAATGCCAGAGGTTCCATCTTCCTTAAGTTCGTCTCTGATGTATCCTTTTTTCTTTAAATCTTCTATAAAATCATCGATGGTGTAGTGCTCATCTGTCAGCTTGTATTCAGTATCCAATTCTCGCAACCAGTCTATGGCTTCATCAAAATCTCCTGAAGTATGCGTGATTAATTCCTTGAAAATACCAAAGAGTTTATCAAACGGAGATTGAAAAGGCGCTTCGTATTGCTTGAAATAAAATCCTTTTTTAGAGTCGTTTTTCATAATTGTTAAAATTAAGCCTTTTACAAAAAAACTCTTGACAAACGAATATTAATTTTTAGTTAAAAGCTTTATCCAAAAATCATTCGAAAATTATTTGGATCTTCAAAACACTATTATCACAAAGGTTTAAGAAGGTATAAAACTTTTTCTAATTTTTTTTATTGAATACTGTTCGCCGTCTAGAAAAATTCTCCATCACTGTAAAACCAACTTCCATTTTCAAAAATAAAAGTTGAAAGTTCATGGTGAATTTGCTTCTGATTTTGATCATCTAGAAAATACGCTTTAAATTCGACTTTGTTTTCTATAAAGTCAATGATTTCTAGTTGGAGCCACGTATTACTGATGGCCCAATTTAAAAGTTCTTCTCTTGAATAGTTATCTCTTTCAGAACGGTGTGTAGTTGCTATCAAATAATCAACGTGCTGCAGGACATAAGCTGAATATCGAGACCGCATCAAGTCTATTGCTGTTGCAGCTATTTTGTTACCATTAAGCAAGGGCTCACAACATGTAACAAAGCTTTTTGATGAACAGCAATGGCATTTTGTATTTGTCATAACATTAAAAACATATCAACATTTCGTATTATTATTGCACACCAAGGGCAATTATCTTTTGCTGCAATTGATTTAAAAGTACTTGATATTTACTGATTTCTATTAATTCCTCATCTTCCTCTGAAAAGTCCAGTAATTCATCTAATCCTTCACTAACATCTACTAACTTATTAATAGCCTCCTTGCCATCTTTACAAGCAATTAAATCAATTATTTCTTGAATTCCTTTTTTAAGAGTATCAAATTTCGTTATATTCATTATATGTTATTTTCAGATGTTTTACTTTGATTGAACTTTATAGAAATCTGTTTTAGTTTCTCTTTTCGTAACATTTCGGCTAGCTTTACTTTATCCTGCGCTTTGTGTAATTTATCGTTGTGCTTTTTTATGTTTTTTTCGTTATTTCTTCCCATGAAATGTTTTATTACTCAAATCATTTGTCTGATTTAATATTAACTGCAAAGTTCGGCTTAATTATTGAAATTCAATTAATTTTTAGGTATTGAGTTTTTACAATTATAAAATTGAAAATATAAAATGCTAAATAGTGTTGATTTTAGTTTTTTTTAAATCATTTTTTCCTAGAGCAAGCAATACTGTCTGTATAAGATAAAATCTCTACTAATCAATTATCAATGGTGTTTTTACATTTCTAAATTCAATTAGCACCCCATTTATTAAAAAAATTATGCTATTAAATTATTTTTGTTATATTTAAATAATTAAAATTTCAGATTCCACTATTTTGTAAATGCATCAAATGGATAATAAAAAATACCCTGAATTTATAATTTGGTTCTTGAATAGACCCAAAACAACTGGTTTTATCACTTTTTTATTCCTTAGTTATATTGCAGGATTTATTGTTGTGCAACAATACCAACTTGTAAAGGAAGATGAGCAACAAGAAATGAGCAATATCCTAAAAATTGTCAATCAAAATCTTGAACAATCTCTAAAAAACTGTTACACAACAACTTTAACCTTAGCATTAACCATTAATGATAAAGGGATTCCTGAAAATTTTGATTATGTTGGAAAAAAACTTTTAGAAACTAATAATGTTATTAGTGCAGTACAACTAGTTCCACAGGGAATTATTAAATACATCTACCCTTTTAAAAATAATGAAGCAGCATTAAATCTCAATATATTAACAGCCCCGCATCTCAAAGCAGAGGCTGTAAAATCTGTAACTTTAAAAAAAATGTATTTTGCAGGTCCCTTGAATCTAAAACAAGGTGGAACAGGTATCGTGGGCAGATTTCCTATTTTTATAAATGACAAATTCTGGGGATTTTCGGCAGTTATCATAAAATTTGATGATCTGTTAAAATATTCTGGAATTACTACTGTTGACAACTCTAAATATTATTTTCAGTTTTCAAAGGAAAATTTAGCAACCAAAAAAGAAATTTTTTACCTCCCAAATAAAAGTGATTTTTCAAATAAATACAATATTTCCACGTCTATTCCAGACGGAGACTGGAAATTATATTTAATTTCAAAACATAACAATTTTTTATACACACCCATTATATTACCTGGTATTATAGGAGTTATTTTTGCAGCCCTTTTTGGCTTTTTAATTTATAAATTACTAAAAATACCAGAAGAACTTCAATCTTTGGTGGATGTACAAGCTACAAAACTTTTAAATTCTGAAATAAAATTTGAAGCTATTTTTGATCAGGCCGCAGTAGGAATAGCACATGTTGATTCTGTTACAGGTAATTTTATTGAAATTAATAATCAGTTTTGCAGATTATTAGGATATTCTCAGCAGGAAATGAAGGATAAAAATTTTCAATCCATAACTCATCCAGATGATTTAGGTATCGATTTATTAAGTTTAAAAAAACTGGTAAGTGGGGAAATAAAAGAATATAACTTAGAAAAAAGATATTTTACTAAATCTGGAACTATTATTTGGGTATATCTATCCGTATCAGCCCTATTTAAAAAAGGCGAAAAATTGACATCTCTCATCTCTATTGTCGAAGATATTACGTTAAAAAAAGAAGCGGAGCATTTAATCAAGAAGAGTGAAACTCGATTTAAAAGTTTATTCGATGACTCCCCAATTCCTATGTGGGAAACTGATTTTTCAAAAGTTAAAAAATATCTAGAAAAGTTAAATCTTATGAATGAAAATAAAGATGCTGTTTCTCATTATTTGAAAACGCATCCTGAAGTAGTTTTTGAATGTTTTCATTTAGTTAAACTTATTGATGCAAATACAATGTGCATGAACCTTCATAAGGTTAAACACAAAGAGGAATTGATTAATGCGGCCCTATCTCAAATACCCGAAAATAGTATTGCTGAAGGTTTTATTAAGCAGATAATAGCTATTACCCAAGGAGAAAATCAACTGGTTATGGACTCCAAAATGAAAAATACTGACGGTGAATACCGGGATGTTAATGTAAGATGGAATGTTATTCGTGGATATGAAAAATCGTTGCAAAGAATTATTATTTCCACAGAAGACATTACAGATCGTAAATCATCTGAAAACATAATTCTTAAATCTCAACAACGAATCGAATCTTTGATAAATACCATTGATGGAATTGTATGGGAGTGTGACGCCAAAACCTTTTCTTTTAATTTTATCAGTAAAAAAGTTGAAAAAATATTGGGATATTCTGCTGAAGAATGGGTACAAAATGAAACGTTTTGGGTAGATCATATTCATCCAGATGACAAAAAATGGACTATTGAATATTGTACCTTAAAAGTTAATGAAAACTCAAATCATGATTTCGAATACCGAATGATTGCCAAAAATGGAAAAGTAGTTTGGTTAAGAGATATCGTAAACGTAATTTCTGAAAACGGACAAGCAATTAGTTTACGTGGTATTATGATTGATGTGTCGGCAACTAAAGAATCTGAAAAAAAATTAAATGATTCTTTTAATTTAGTTACCGAGCAAAATAAAAGATTGTTGAACTTCTCCTATATTGTCTCTCATAATTTAAGATCCCATACCAGTAATATTGCCTCGATCATGGAATTACTTGAATCGTCTGATTCCGAGGAAGAAAAAAATGAAATGATTCAATTATTAAAATCTGTTTCTAATTCTTTGAGTGAAACGATGATCCATCTCAATGAAGTTATTACAATTAGGACTAATATTGGTTTGGTATCAGAACCTTTAAACCTAAATTATTATTTAGAAACAGCACAAAAAGTACTGTCTGAACAAGTAAATGCAAAAGAGGTTTCTTTTGTGACGAGCATGCCAGAAAACGTTATAATTAATTATAATCCAGCTTATTTAGAAAGTATTTTGTATAACATCATTTCAAATTCGATTCGATATAGCCATCCAGATCGAAAACCCATAATTCATATTCAATGGATAATTGATTCTGAAAATAAAATCCTGCAGATTTCTGATAATGGTGTTGGAATTGACTTGGTAAAGAATGCAGATAAAATTTTTGGTATGTATAAAACATTTGGGAATCACATCGATTCAAAAGGTATAGGATTGTTTATTACCAAAAATCAAATTGTTGCCATGGGTGGAAATATAACAGTAGAGAGCGAACCTAATGTAGGCACAACATTTAAAATTTACATTCAATGACAAAAAAATCAATTTGGGTAATTGATGATGATGCCATTTATCAAATTTTAGCCAATAAAATTATCCAACGATCGGAGCTGTTTTCTACTGTAAACTCATTTGTAAACGGCAAACTCGCAATAGATGCGTTGCACATTATTATAAGAAAAACAACAGACACGAACGAAAAAATTCCAGATATCATTCTGTTGGATATCAACATGCCAATTATGGATGGTTGGGAATTTATGGAGGAAATGAGCTTGATAAAATCAGAATTTAATAAAAAAATAATCGTTTACATTGTAAGTTCTTCAATTGCTGCCGAGGACAAAAAAAAATCTAAAACCTACTCAGACATCGTGGGATACTTATCTAAACCCATTTCTATGAATGATTTAGAATTAATTGCATTGAACGAATAAAGTCTAATTTTACTTTAAAATTAAACTAAGCTGATTAATTAATAATTAATCATTGTAACTTAACACTATTTCTTGTGTTTCCATCTTTTGTGCGTCCAGAAATAATATTCAGGTGCCTCGATAATTTGTTTTTCTACTTCTCGTAAAAAAATACTGGTAATTCCAAAATCGGGAATCGACCGAGGATTATCTGTAATTGGAATAAAAGTAGCTTCGTAAAATCCTCTTTTTAATTTCTTTACTTTAACAAAAAGCACATTCAAATCGTATTTTTTAGCTAGCATTTCTGCACCGGTATGAACGGGTACTTCTATTCCCATAAAGGAATCCCAATGGAAAGCTCTGTTCAATTTTGGAGATTGATCGCTGGCTAATCCATACATGCTTAAAATTCCTTTTTTTTGGTTTTCGGCGATTAACGGGATTGTATTTTTTGTTTCTACTAGCTCAGCATTATATTTAGATCGAATATCTCGAATTAATTTATCAAAATAAGTATTGGCAATTTTTTTATAAACGCCAATTCCCTTAAAACTTGTTTTTTCATTAAGTGACAACAACCACTCCCAACTTGCATAATGAGAAGCTAGTAAAACAGTACTTTTTCCTTTAGCTTCATATTCTTTTACCAATTCAATGTTGGTTACGACAAACCTTCTATTCATTTCAGCTGCAGAAATAGTCATAGTTTTAATCATTTCCAGAAACATATCGCACATGTGATGGTACGATTTTTTTTCGATGATTAAACGTTCTTTGTCGGTAAGGTGAGGTAATGCTAATACTAAATTTGCTTTGACAATTTTTTTCCGATAGCCAATAATGTAGTAAACTATAATATAAATAAAGTCCGAAAACCAGTAAAAGATCCTAAAAGGAAGAATGGAAACCACCCATAAAAAGGGAAAAGTTAAGATATAAATAAGAAATTGCATGCCGTTACTTTTATTGCAAATATAGTCCAAAAATATAGACGCTATAAATTTTGATAGGGTATGAATCACTATTTTAGAATGACTATCTTTACATTTCACAATACATACACTTTATGAATACCGTATTAATAGCACTAATTGTTGTAAATGTTTTACTTAGTTACAAAGGGTTTAATGATATTTCGTTTTTTAGAAAATATGAGTTTCATGTAGGGAGCATTCGCAGTGGTGAACAAATCAGGATGCTATCTTCTGGTTTTTTGCATGCTGACATGACCCATTTGATTTTTAATATGTTAACGCTTTGGTTTTTTGCTCCCGTTGTTATCAGTTATTTAGGCGATTTTTCCTTTTTAATGATCTATTTTGGGAGTCTAATTTTTGGAAGTTTGTTAACCATGTTTTTTCACAAAGACGATTATGGATATAGAGCCGTAGGAGCATCAGGTGCTGTAACGGGTGTTTTATATTCGGCCATATTACTTCAGCCAGATATGATGTTAGGTATCTTTTTTGTTATACCCATGCCTGCCTACATTTTCGGAATCTTGTATCTGTTGTATTCTATCTATGGGATGAAGGCCAAAAACGATAATATTGGTCACACAGCCCATTTTGGAGGCGCTATAGGCGGTTATTTGATTACATTGCTCAAAGAACCTACATTGTTAGTAGATCATACGTTAATGGTGCTATTATTGGCCATTCCAATAGTTATTCTTTTTATAATGGAAAAGTTAGGAAAACTATAGTGGCACAACTTTTGAAAAGAAATTAGTACAAACAAATAAATCCCTCAAAAATGAAAAAAGCACTATTGATTCTGTCTATTTTATTTATTTCAATGTCTTATGGACAAGAAGTAAAACAAGTTCCTCAAATAAATGTAAGTGGAGAAGGAAAAGTAAAAGTTATTCCAGATCAAGCCACTATAACGGTTACGGTTGAAACCAAAGGGAATAACGCAAAAGATGTAAAAAAACAAAATGACGAAAAGATTGACGCGGTCTTAAAATTCATTAAAAAAATGAACGTAGCTCCTGCGGATTATAAAACACAGCGCGTTTCATTGAATCCACAATACGATTATGAAAAAAAGAAACACAATTACAATGCTACCCAAACAATCGAAATTCTATTAAGAGATTTATCAAAATATGATGAATTGATGGAAGGATTGGTTGACCAAGGAATTAACAGAATTGATGCCGTAACTTTTCAATCTTCAAAACTAGCACAATATCAATCCGAGGCTAGAAAATTAGCAATGAAAGAAGCAAAAATGAAAGCCGAAGATTATGTTTCGGTTTTAGGTCAAAAAGTAGGGCGTGCGATGACTATTTCAGATAATTCACAAACGTATTATCCGCAACCCGTTTATGCTACAATGAAAAGCATGGAAAGTAGTGATACAGCACAACCAAGGGAGACACTGGCAGCTGGGGAAATAAACATAACCGCAAATGTAACGGTAAGTTTTATTTTAGAATAAAGAAGCTAAAAATTATAGATTAGAAAATCCAATCTCAGATAAAAAATGAGATTGGATTTTTTTTACAATCTAAATATAAATTGATGAAAGTATTAATTAGAGTAAATAAAAAAAACGTTTCAATTGCTTGAAACGTTTTAGTGGGGAGAGCAGGATTCGAACCTGCGAAGTTTACACAGCAGATTTACAGTCTGCCCTCGTTGGCCGCTTGAGTATCTCCCCAAGTCTCAACAAGCATTGCTTATCGTGCTAACCGGGTGCAAATATAGAAACAGTTTTGAAGTTTCCAAACTAAAATTGCACTTAATTTTACTATTATTTTTAATGTATTGGTATTGAATAAAATAAAAAATCTCCATTAGGGAGATTTTTTATTTTAAAAGAATAATTACACTTATTTTGCTAAAAGTTCTAAGACTTTTGCTCTTAGTGCAGGACCTCTTAAATCTTTTGCTACAATGTTTCCTGAGGCATCAAGAATAAATGTAGCGGGTATCGATTCTACTTTATATTGAATAGCTATAGGCTCATCCCAAAATTTTAAATTTGAAACATGACTCCAAGTCAACTTGTCTTTTGCAATTGCATCTTTCCAAGCTTTGGCATCTTTATCTAACGAAACACCAATTATATTAAGCCCCTGGCTATGCAATTCTTTATGAATTGCTACTACGTTTGGATTTTCTTGGCGACAAGGTCCACACCATGAGGCCCAAAAATCAACTATAGTAACTTTTCCTAAATTTTCTTTCAAAGATATTACTTTACCTTGCGGATTAGGACCTGAAAAATCTGTTCTTCATTTAGCTTCAACAGCTGGTGCTGCTGGAACTGGAGCAGCTCCTACAGCCGGCATTTTCAATTCAGCTAACTTAGTTTTAATAGCGATTCCAGGTTTAGTTTTTTTCAATGATTCTTCCAAACTATTGTATAATTTTTCAGATTTAGCAACGTCTGCCGTTGCATCATTTAACATACCTTGAATGATCAAAGCTGAAATAAAAGCTTTTGGATGAGTTTCAGCATAAGTAACATATTTTGCCTTGGATGCTTCACCTACTTCTTGTTGAATTTTTGTGAATTCTGACATCAACTTATTGATTACAACAGTATCTTTAGTTTGTTGAGCAGTTTCCATAGCTTTCATATTTTTGCTTTGAAAATCCATAAGTTTCTTTTGAACTTTAGTAATTTCTTCATTAAAAGCTACATATTCATCATTGTTATAAGTTCCTGAAACTTTAGATTTTTGAATACTATCTTTATTGATAGCAATAGTTACTTCTCCATTTTCTAAGATAAAAGGGATTTTAGCTTGCGCTCCTTCTAATTGTATGGTATAAAATGAAGGTTCAGTGATTTTTCCTTTCATTTCAAATTTTCCATTTTCTACTTTTACAGTATCTTTTGGCAACATCATTCCGGTTGCATCTTGAGTTTCAAGAATAATTGTTTTACCATTTTCAATACCTGTTGCAGTCCCTGAAATGATATATTCATCTTTGCCAACTTTGCTACAAGAAATTAAAACAACAGCAGCAGAAAGTAATAAAATTATTTTTTTCATTATTAATTAGTTAATTAAGTTAAGGTTGCAAAAGTATTTAAAAATTATAAAATACAAATTATTTTGCCACCTAAATTTTTGTTATTATTTCAAGAGCTATGGTATGATTTAAGATGTCTATATTATAACAGGTTTATTACATTAAAGTATTTTAACGTTGCATTGGAGTATGACAAATTAGCTTTTAGCAAAATTTGGTTATCTTCTTGGATGATATAAACTTTTTAAGTTAATTACTAATCTCGTATTAAAACAATAATTAAATATATGTTCAAAAGAAAAAACCCTATAAATCATAAGATCTATAGGGTTTTGAAACCATTTGTTATTAAACTTGTGGGCGATGAGGGGTTCGAACCCCCGACCCCCTCGGTGTAAACGAGGTGCTCTGAACCAGCTGAGCTAATCGCCCTAAACAATTAAGGAATTTTAAATCCGTATTGCGAGTGCAAATATACTGCTAGAATTGGGATCTGCAAGCATAATTTTAAAATAAATAAATAAAAAATCATCCCTTTTATCTTTTGCACTCACTCATAAGGTTTTACCACAAAAATCAAACACTCTTATTTTTTTGTAATGATTCGTTATAGTCTTACATTTGCGTAATAAACAAAAAATAATGGCCAGATTTAAAGAAAACGATTTACCAAAATCAAAAATTACTGCAACTTCACTACAAAAAGCAACGGTTATATTTGAATATGCAGGAAACCACCGTTGGAAATTTTATGTAGGTTTGATCTTTTTACTGTTCACTGGTGCAACAGCTCTTGCTTTTCCTAAATTAATGGGAATGCTTATTGATTGTGTCAAAAATAAAGATAATACACAAGCCAATATGATTGCTGGTGGTTTAATCGTAATCTTATTTCTACAATCGATTTTTTCTTTTTTTAGATTGTCTTTATTTGTCAATTTTACAGAAAATACCTTAGCCAATCTCAGAGTGTCACTGTATAGCAATTTAGTAAAACTACCCATGTCATTCTTTTCGCAAAAACGAGTGGGAGAATTAAATAGCCGAATTAGTTCAGACATTACTCAAATTCAGGATACACTTACCTCTACTATAGCGGAATTTTTACGACAATTTATTTTAATTGTAGGTGGCGTTATTTTATTAGCAAACGAAAGTATTAAATTGACTTTATTAATGCTTTCCGTTGTGCCACTTGTGGCTGTTGCAGCCGTTATTTTTGGACGATTTATAAGAAAATATTCGAAAAATGTTCAAGATAAAGTAGCCGAAAGCCAAGTAGTTGTAGAGGAAACAATGCAAGGTATTAGTATTGTTAAGGCTTTTGCCAATGAATGGTATGAAATTGCTCGATACAATGGAAAAATAAAAGAAGTAGTTACAATTGCTATCAAAGGTGGAAAATACCGTGGTTACTTTGCTTCATTCATAATCTTTTGTCTCTTTGGAGCTATTGTGGCAGTTGTTTGGTATGGTGTACAATTGAGTATTAGTGGCGAAATGAGTGTTGGACAACTCATTTCATTTGTTTTATATTCTACTTTTGTGGGAGCTTCATTTGGAGGAATTGCTGAGCTTTACGCCCAAATCCAGAAAGCGATTGGCGCAACAGAAAGAGTTTTTGAGTTGTTAGGTGAAACGCCCGAAAAAATTAATTCTAATCGAGATCTTGCTACAATAGAGAAAATTAAAGGAAACGTAACTTTTAATAATGTAGCGTTTAGTTATCCTTCCAGAAAAGAAATCAAAGTACTAAAAAACGTAAGCTTTACTGCTAGTTTTGGTCAAAAAATAGCCATTGTGGGTCCTAGTGGAACGGGAAAGTCGACCATTGCTTCACTCCTATTGCGTTTTTATAATATTGATGAAGGAGAAATACTCGTCGATGGGAAAAATATTTATGATTTTGATCTAGAAAATCTTCGTGGGAACATGAGTATTGTTCCGCAAGATGTAATTTTATTTGGTGGAACAATAAGAGAAAACATAGCATACGGAAAACCTAATGCTACTGAAGAAGAAATTCTAACCGCTTCAAAACAAGCTAATGCGTACAATTTTATCGAAAGCTTTCCTGAAAAATTTGAAACTATAGTTGGAGAGAGAGGGATAAAATTATCTGGTGGTCAGCGACAACGAATTGCTATAGCCAGAGCCTTACTAAAAAACCCTAGCATTTTAATTCTGGACGAAGCCACTTCATCCCTAGATAGTGAAAGTGAAAAGTTAGTACAAGAGGCTTTAGAAATTTTGATGGAAGGGAGAACTAGTATTATTATTGCTCACCGTTTATCTACCATTCGCAGTGCCGATCAAATCTTAGTTTTAGACAATGGAAAAATTTCAGAACAAGGAACACATCAAGAATTAATTACGCTAGAAAATGGTATTTATAAAAATTTGAGCAATCTACAATTCAGCAACTCTTAAATTTCATGATTTATTTGACCTAAAAAAACTCCATTTAGTTTATTGAATGGAGTTTTTTTTGGACTTAAATGTTGCTGAATACTAAAAACTGAACACTGATCACTTTCCTTTTCTGCGGCTGCGCTCTGCTTTGATCATTGATAATTCGCGACTCGTTTGACCCGCAACAGAAGTGTTTTCTTCGGCACGTCGAATTAAGTATGGCATTACATCCTTGACTGGTCCAAATGGCAAATATTTTGAAACATTATAACCATGATCGGCCAGATTATAGCTAATATTATCACTCATACCATACAATTGACCAAACCATATTCGATCATCGCTAGTTTTAATACCTTTATTTTGCATTAATTCCATCAACGTATACGTACTTAACTCATTATGTGTTCCTGCAAAAATAGACATCATATCTAGATGCTCGATCATGTAATGCACTGCTGCATCATAATTTTCATCTGTAGCTTCTTTAGACGCACATATAGGTGATGGATAGCCTTTTTCTTCGGCACGAACATTCTCTTTTTCCATATAAGCGCCGCGAACTAATTTCATTCCGATGAAGAATCCCTCTTTTTTGGCTTTCTGATGTATTTTTTTTAGGTAATCCATACGATCCCAACGGTACATTTGCAACGTGTTGAAAACAATGGCTTTTTCTTTATTGTATCGGCGCATCATTTCAGTAACTAATTCATCAGCAGCGTCTTGCATCCAGCTTTCCTCACCATCAATCAACAAGGCTACATTTTTTGAATGTGCCTCTTTGCAAACTAAATCAAACCGAACCACTACTCTATCCCATTCTGCTTGCTCATCAGTGGTTAAGATTTGTTTTTCTCCTAATTTTTCATACAGCTCAAAACGACCAAAACCTGTTGGTTTAAAGACTGCAAAAGGAATAGCCATCCGCTCTTTGGCAAATTCAATAGTTTTTAAAGTCATTTCTAAGGCAGCATCGAACTGCTCTTCTTCTTCTTTTCCTTCCACAGAATAATCCAAAACTGAAGAAACGCCTTTGGTATACATTTTATCTACAACAGATAGACAATCTACTTCATTTACACCACCACAAAAGTGATCAAAAACTGTCGCACGTATCAAACCTTCAACGGGAAGATTCGCTTTCAGTGCAAAATTAGTAACAGCAGTACCAATACGAACTAACGGCTGATTGGCTATCATTTTGAAAAGAAAATAAGCTCGATCGAGTTCTGTATCGCTTTTTAATGCAAAGGCAACTTGCGTATTATCAAATATTTTTTCCATTATTTGTTTAATTTTGTACAAATATAGAGAGAGTTTAAATATTATTATAAAAATAGAGTAGTAAAAAAAGAAAAATGTAATTTGTATGTTTTTAAATATTAAAATTATTTAACAATTGATAAATTTATACTTTTGAAAATTATAAACCATTCAGACAAAAAAAATTTCCATCTACAGTAAAACTTCAATTGTAAAAAAATTTAGCTTTTATGTGTAAAAAAACATCAGCTGAATAAACAATTAGCAAAACATCTGTCTTTTAAAATACTATGAAAAAAATAAACCCGATTGAGCAATCAAATCCTTCACTAGATAATTCTTCAAGTACCGTTTATGGTGATTTCATTGCATTGCTTTTTTTAGCTTTATACTTGGTGATCGATTTCTTGCCTCATTTCAATAGTATTGAAATTATTAACACACAGTTTTTTTATCTTTCGATAGTTAACATTGTCGCATTTGGATACTTTTTTAAAAACAAAATTGCGGTCTTTTACAACTATCCGCTTTTTTCACAGGTAGGACTTGTTCAGATAATTTACTTTACTTTCATTGTGTTGTCTGGCTGTTCTTTATTTTTTGCCAAAAATTTATCGCTTTCCATTATCAGTTTTTCTCAAATATTGGTTGTTTTTTTGATGATTGTAAACCTAATACTTCTTTTTAGGGATCGATTATATCTACTTCCGAAAATTGCGTTTTTAATTGGGATAAGCGTTTTCTTGCAAAGTATAACGCAATTGGGAAATTTTCTGAAAAATTTTGATAATATCACCAATGCATTGAATGAATTAAAGGGAAATACTGCAAACGTTAACATTTTCGCGGCAAGTTTAAACATAAAGATCCCCTTTTTAATAATTGGGATTTTAAAACATGAAAATTGGAAGAAATGGTTTTTGATTACCACCTTTTTTCTTTCAACTTTTATTGTTGTATTAATCAGTTCAAGGTCAGCATATTTAGGTTTGTTTTTTGAACTTATATTATTTGTTATTGCTTACTTTAAAATCAACTCCTTTTCAAAAAAAACTTTTTATACAACCTCGTATATTATTTTACCGGTGTTACTATCAATTGTGTTGGCCAATATAGTGTTTAAACAAGGAGACAATATTGGTAGATTTGAGTCTGTTAACACTCGTATTTTACAAATTGCAGATGTAAAAGAAGCTGCTGCTGCTGCGCGATTAAGTTATTGGGAAAATGCTTCAGAAATGATTTCTAAAAATCCTGTAACAGGCTTTGGATTGGGGAATTGGAGAGTTGAAAGTATTCCTTATGAAAGAAAAATTATAGATGAAGCTTTCATATCGTCGCATACACACAATGATTTTTTAGAAATTGCAACTGAAACAGGGGTTTTAAATGGAATCATTTACTTGAGTCTTTTTTTGTTATTATTTTTCACAAACGCAAAGACAATCTTTAAAAAAACCGATAAAGATAAAACCTTTGCTCTACTCGTACTTTTGCTTTTAATGGGTTATTTTATAGATGCCTTTTTTAATTTCCCTTTGTACAGACCTACTATGCAAACAGCGTTTGCATTCATGATTGTTTTTACTCACTTACAAGTAAACAACAAAAGAACGTTGAATACAAACTCGAAAAAAATTGGATTGGGTTTACTTATTTTAAGTCTTTTAGTTATCGGTTTCGTATACACTGAATTTAAAGCATCGCAACTTGAGTTTAAAATCAAATATGATCAACCTGCCCTTTCTTCGACGGAGATAATCAGTAAGTTTCCAGCTATAGCACAGATAGGTATTTATGGCGAATCTTTTTATCAACATGCGGCTGTTGCAGCATTTAATGAAAAAGACCTTATTGTGGCCGAAAAATATTTTAAACTGGCAAATACGGTAAATCCGTATAATGGAGTTTCCAATTGGTATTTACACAAAATTGAAAAATCAAAAGACAACCAAGATCGAGCTTACACCTTAATCAAAACGGCATTTTATGCACGTCCCAGAACTCTAAATTTTTACTTAGATGGCTTATTGATGGCTGCCAAGAAAAAAGATACCACCGAAATTTTAAAAATACATAAGCTATTTACAACCTATCGAAGTATGCCAGCGAATTGGATAAAAACGGCTAATGCGCTACAAAAGGCCAATTACAGTCCGACTAAAATACAATTATTCCTTAAAGAAGGTTTAACATTATATCCAACAGATTCTTTGCTAAAAGTTAAAACTCAAGGTGAATTAAAAATGCAAAATATTCCGACGAACATAAATAAGGATACCGTAAAAAGTCAAAATCTCCCAAACTACATGATAGAAGCAAAAAAAATGGGTGATGCAGGATATTTTAAAAAAGCTATAGAATTATATCAAAAAGAATTTGCAATTTATCCCGAAAAGAGAGTAATCTTGCAGGATATTGCGGTGTGCCACTATAGTCTAAACGATACAAAAACCGCTATTTCATACCTATTACGAATACTTAACGATCCAAATCTTAATGATGGAAAAACAGAATATTTGTTATCGGGTTGTTATCACAAAATACAAGACAAAACAAATTCTTGTAAATACCTGAATCTAGCAATCGCCAAAAATTTCCCCGGATCAAAAGAACTATTCAATCAACTTTGCCAATAAATTTTAATAACAATGCAAAATATAATAGCCAATAACTACCCTATTTATTTCAATGAGAAAGCATACGAAGCATTAAATCTTCATTTGAAAGAAAATAAATATTCAAAACTATTCATTATCGTAGACAATAATACAAATGAATATTGCACAACACTATTTCTCCCTTTTTTAGAAACTGATCTTACGATTGAAATCATCGAATTTGATTCGGGAGAGCAAAATAAAAATATTGAGACTTGCGTCCAAATTTGGAATGTCTTCACAGAACTTGGTGCCGATCGAAAGAGTCTAATCATCAATTTAGGGGGCGGTGTGGTTACTGATTTAGGGGGATTTGTGGCTTCCACCTTCAAACGAGGGGTAGATTTTATCCACATTCCAACTACCTTATTATCGATGGTTGATGCCTCTGTAGGAGGTAAAAATGGTATAGACTTAGGGAATTTAAAAAACCAAATAGGAGTTATAAATGTGCCCATTATGGTACTAATTGATACTCAATATTTAGAAACGGTCCCACAAAATGAGATGCGATCTGGCCTTGCCGAAATGCTGAAACATGGCTTAATATACGACCAGGTATATTGGAAACAATTTTTAGACTTAAAGGCTATTGATTTTGCTGATTTTGATCAATTAATTTATCGTTCTATTGAAATAAAGAACGAAATTGTAATGCAAGATCCTACAGAAAAAAATATTCGTAAAGCATTAAATTTTGGTCATACGCTTGGCCATGCAATTGAAAGCTACTTTCTCGAAAACGATACTAAAACCACTTTATTGCACGGAGAAGCTATAGCGGCAGGAATGGTTTTAGAAAGTTTTATTTCACTCCATAAAAACCTGATCAATCAGGAAGAATATTTTCAAATAAAATCTACTATTAAATCAATTTATGGCATTATAGTTTTTGATGAAAATGATATTGAACCCATACTAGAATTACTCATACATGACAAAAAAAATGAATATGGGACCATACAGTTTGCTTTGTTAGACGGTATCGGAAAAATAAAGATCAATCAATCCGTTGAAAATGAATTAATTCTTGAGGCTTTTTTGGATTATAAATCTTAATTATTTTTTATAAAAAGGATTGCATTAGGTATATAATATTTTTTACATTTGCATCGATGAAAAAAAGCCAAAACAAACGCACTTACAATACGAGTAAAATCCGTAGCAATATGTCTTTTCTGAGAATATTGAGACGTTTTAATTGCATTAAAGGTAACTTTGATTTTGATATTTTTCAATATTTGAAAGCTGACCACGAGAAGCTTCAAATCATATACTCAAATATTAGGGTTTGAATTATAGGTTACTTTACCGTACACTATTTTAATCTATAATTATGACATCTAATGAATACAAAATATTCTGATTTAATCAATCAAACCTATTATTTTCCCCAGGAAGAATTTACCTTAAACAAAGATAATCTTCAATTTCACAATATCGATTTAATGAAATTGGTGGAACAATACGGAACTCCATTAAAGTTTACCTATTTACCTCAAATCTCTAACAATATTAACAAAGCCAAAAGCTGGTTTCGTAAATCGATGGAGAAAAACAAGTATGAGGCCAAATATTATTATTGTTATTGCACAAAAAGCTCTCATTTTGAATACATTATGAATGAAGCTTTCAAAAATAACATTCATATTGAAACATCATCTGCTTTTGATATTAATATTGTTGAAAATTTATTAGCAAATGGCAAGATAAATAAAAGTACTTATGTGATATGCAATGGTTTCAAAAGAGACCAATACATCGAGAATATTGCCCGTTTGATAAATACTGGTCATAAAAACACCATCCCAATTATTGATAACTTTGAAGAACTTGATTTACTGCAAGGTCAAATCAAGAATAAATTCAAAATAGGAATTCGTATTGCCGCTGAAGAGGAGCCAAAGTTTGAATTTTATACCTCTAGATTGGGAATAGGCTATAAAAACATTGTTCCGTTTTATAAAAAAGAGATCAAGGAAAATAAGAAATTGGAGCTGAAAATGCTGCACTTTTTTATCAATACTGGAATAAATGACAATGCCTATTATTGGAACGAATTAGTAAAATGTATCAAAGTATACGTGGCATTAAAAAAAGAATGTCCTACTCTTGATGGATTAAATATTGGTGGTGGTTTTCCAATTAAAAATTCATTGGCATTTGAATATGATTACCAATACATGATTGACGAAATAATCAATCAGATTAAAATTGCTTGTGATGAAGCTGAGGTAGATGTGCCAAACATTTTTACTGAATTTGGTTCCTTTACTGTAGGAGAAAGTGGAGGTGCTATATACCAGATTTTGTACCAAAAACAACAAAATGATAGAGAGAAATGGAACATGATTGACTCTTCTTTCATTACAACTTTACCAGACACTTGGGCCATCAACAAACGCTTTATTATGCTAGCTGTCAATCGCTGGAACGATACCTATGAACGTGTTTTATTGGGCGGAATGACTTGTGATAGTGATGATTATTACAACTCTGAGCAAAACATGAATGCCATTTATTTACCTAAATACAATAAAGAAAAACCATTGTATATAGGGTTTTTCAATACAGGCGCATATCAAGAAACAATTGGTGGATATGGTGGTTTGCACCACTGTTTAATTCCACAACCCAAACACATATTAATAGACAGAGACGAAAACGGAATCTTGGCAACTGAGGTTTTTTCAGAACAACAAACTTCCCAAGATGTCCTTAAAATATTAGGGTACGACAAAAAAAAATAAATTCACAATAAATCAATTAGTCAATTTAAAAATTCGTTAATTTTGAAAAACAACTTTAACCGTATGATTTTTAAGTATTTAAATTTTTAAAAAATGAGCAAAGGACCAATCAGTCAGTTTATTGAAAAGCATTACTTGCATTTTAATTCTGCATCTTTAGTTGACGCAGCTAAGGCATACGAACAACAATTAGCCAATGGTGCAAAAATGATGGTGAGCATGGCTGGTGCTATGAGTACTGCCGAGATTGGAAAAATATTTTCCGAAATTATTCGTCAAGATAAAGTGCATATTATTTCTTGTACAGGTGCCAATCTTGAAGAAGACATTATGAATCTTGTAGCTCACTCTCATTATGAAAGAGTTCCAAATTATCGTGATTTAACTCCTCAAGACGAATGGGATTTGCTAGAAAGAGGTTTGAATCGTGTTACTGATACTTGTATACCAGAACATGAAGCTTTTAGACGTTTGCAAAAGCATATTTACAAAATCTGGAAAGATGCAGATGATAAAGGAGAACGTTATTTTCCGCATGAATTCATGTACAAAATGTTACTTTCAGGTGTACTTGAGGAATATTATGAAATAGATTTAAAAGACAGCTGGATGTATGCAGCTGCTGAGAAAAATTTACCTATTATTGTACCAGGTTGGGAAGATAGTACAATGGGAAATATATTTGCATCGTATGTAATCAAAGGAGATTTAAAAGCTTCTACGATGAAATCCGGTATTGAATATATGGTTTTCTTATCAGATTGGTATCCAAAAAATAGTTCAAACGGTATTGGTTTTTTTCAAATAGGTGGCGGAATAGCAGGAGATTTTCCAATATGTGTGGTGCCTATGTTGTACCAAGATATGGAAATGCACGATGTACCTTTTTGGAGTTATTTCTGTCAAATTTCAGATTCAACAACTAGTTACGGTTCCTATTCTGGAGCAGTGCCAAATGAAAAAATTACTTGGGGTAAATTAGATATAAAAACACCAAAATTTATTATTGAATCCGATGCTACTATTGTAGCGCCTTTGATTTTCGCTTATTTATTAGATCTATAGAATATTTTTTATGAAAAGAGTAATTGTTGATTACGCAAAACTTACCAATGCAATTTTAAATCTTTTGGTTGACAAATTTCCAGATGGTTATGATGATTCAAATATTATTAGTTTTAGAAATGCTAAAAATGAATTGATTGAAGCAGTTGAAGTACGAACTGAAGACACTATTTATTTAGTAAAAGTGAGCACAAAACTGGCTGACAGAATTGAAAATTATGATGAGGATGATGAAATAATCATTGATGATGTTGTTGAGCCTATAAAAGGACTTGACTTAGACGATGATATTGATGACGATGATGACGAGGATAATGACAAACCAGATTCAGATTTAGGAGATGATGACGATGATGAATCTGACGAAAAGGATTATTCTGATGATGATGATGACGAAGATGAGGATTAATTAAACTCAAAAAATACCTAAAAGGAACTCATTCACGAGTTCCTTTTTTTTTCCTTTAGAACTAAAATAGTTGCCAAAATGACTCAAGAAATTTTACACGCCAAATTAAAAGAGAACTTCGGCTTTGAAAAATTCCGGCCCAATCAAGAAGATATTATAAATTGCATACTTTCAGGGCAAGACACATTGGCTATTATGCCGACGGGTGGTGGTAAATCAATTTGTTTTCAATTACCCGCATTACTATTTCCGGGAATTACAATTGTAATCTCGCCACTAATTGCCTTGATGAAAGATCAAGTTGATGGGCTAAAAGCAAATGGAATTGAAGCCTGTTTCATCAATAGCAGTCAAACCGAAGACGAAAGACAATTTTATATAGAAAGCTTAAAATCAAACGTTATTAAGCTGGTTTACATTGCTCCGGAAAGCTTGTCTTTTTTAGACAATATTTTCAATAGTTTGAACATAAGCCTTATCGCAATTGATGAAGCGCATTGTATTTCATCGTGGGGACATGATTTTCGGCCAGCTTACACAAATCTTGGATATCTCAAAAATCGCTTCCCTTCTACTCCAATTTTAGCTTTAACTGCCACTGCCGATAAAGCTACTCGTAAGGACATTAGCCAACAATTAAACTTAAAAAATCCGAAACTATTTGTCGCTTCCTTTGATCGAAAAAATTTAAGTTTAGAGGTGCGTCCTGCTTTAGACAGAGTCAAACAAATAATAGATTTCATCCAAGAAAAACCAAATGAATCAGGAATCATTTATTGTCTTAGCAGAAAAACAACAGAAGAACTTGCTGAAAAACTACAAAAGTTAGGTGTAAGTGCTAAAGCTTATCACGCTGGTTTAGATAATCCAATTCGCTCACAAACTCAAGATGAATTTATCAACGATGATTGCAAAGTGGTTTGTGCAACTATAGCTTTTGGAATGGGAATTGATAAATCAAATGTTCGTTGGGTAATTCATTATAATTTACCAAAAAACATAGAAGGTTATTATCAGGAAATTGGCCGCGCTGGTCGCGATGGTTTGCCATCAGAAACCGTATTATTCGAAAGTTATGGCGATGTGATTCAATTGCAAAAATTTGCCTCTCAAGGTTTAAACGCCGAAGTGCAACTGGCCAAACTAGAACGAATGAAACAATATGCCGATGCGTTGAGCTGTCGCAGAAAAATATTACTCTCCTATTTTGGTGAACTCGTTACAGAGAATTGTGGAAATTGCGATATTTGTAAAAATCCACCACTTTTTTTCGATGGAACCATCCTTGCTCAAAAAGCATTATCGGCAATTATTAGATTACAAGAAACCGAACCACTGCCAGTAATTATAGACTTTTTGCGCGGTTCTAAAAACGCTTATATTTATGAAAAAGAATACCAAAACCTAAAAACGTATGGTGTAGGTATTGATCTTTCATGGTACGATTGGAATCAATATTTGATACAATTGATAAATCTTGGCTACTGTGAGATTGCTTTTCATAAACAAAATAAAATTCGGCTTACTAGTTTAGCTAAAAAAGTATTATTTGAAGGTGAAAAAGTACAACTGACAACGGTTCAGAAAATCAATATCGAGAAGCAAGAAATCACAGAAACCAAAAACAAATCAGTAGCAAATTCACTTTTTGAAACCTTACGGAAATTACGTTATGAAATTTCCAAAGAAGAATCCGTTCCTGCTTATGTAATTTTTAGTGATGCGGCTTTGCGCCAAATGGAAACTGAAAGACCAATGAGCGATACCGAATTACTAGCAATTGATGGTGTTGGTAAAGCCAAACTAGAAAAATATGGCGATGCTTTTATAAAAGTTATTCAAGATTTCCAGAAACCAAAAGGCACTAAAAAGAAAAAAGAAGCCACAACCTACAAAGAAACATTGGAACTTTATAAAAACGGATTGACTGTTGAGGAGATTGCCCAAAAAAGAAAATTAGGATTTAGCACTATTATGTCCCATTTAGCTAAACTGTATGTTGACGGAGCAGAAATAGATTTGGATTCGTTTATCTCAAAAGAAGAAGTTTCGCAAATTGCCGATGCTCAAATAAAACTGGAATCACCAAATGCCTTGAAACCCTATTTTGATTATTTTGAAGAAAAAATAGATTATGGAAAAATCCGATTGGCATTAGCAATATTAGAAAAAGAGAATGCTGTTCATTAAACCTATGCTATGATTCAATCTTTTCAACCGTATGTTGATTCACAAACCGAAATTTTGATTTTGGGCACAATGCCAGGTATTGCTTCGCTTGAAAAACAGGAGTATTATGCAAACAAAAGAAATCATTTTTGGAGAATACTGTATACGATCCTGAACGCTATGCCAATATCTGAAATGTTCGAAGAAAAAATACAGGTGCTCCAAGTAAATAAAATTGGACTTTGGGATGTCTTAGAGAATTGCGAGAGACAAGGAAGTTTAGACATTCATATCAAAAACCAAAAGGAAAATGATTTTGAATCTTTATTTAGTCTGTTCCCCAATATCCAAACAATTGTCTTTAATGGTAAGGAAAGTCATAAATACTTTTGTAAAAAATTTGGACAAATAGAAGGCATCACCTATCATGTGATTCCTTCCACTAGTCCTGCTAATACAATGAGTTTTGAAAACAAGCTGAAATTGTGGTCAACTTGTTTTTAAAAACTATAAATATCTTTCTTGAAAAATAGTCAGATGGTGTTTTTGATGTCCAATCATAATAAAACCTATTGCTCGAACTGAAACACCTGCATTTGAGGCAATTCCAATTCTCTTTAATTGTTCTTCGGTTAAACTTTTAAAAAGAAACAAATTCGAATGACGTACTGCAGAAAATTCAGTTAATAAATCTTGAATACTTCTAGTTGTTGCTTCGGTATTATTAACATAGTAATTCTCATCAAAACCTGGCAATGGGGTTTGATCGTTTCTGGAAATTCGCAAGGCTCGATAACCAAAAATTCGTTCTGTATCTATCACATGCTGGATGATTTCTTTGATGTTCCACTTGCCTTCAGCATATCTGTAATCAAATTTATCCATTGGAATGTTTTGCACAAAACGAATGAAATCATGAAGCGAAATTTCTAATTCTTCAATCAAATTAACAGCTCCAAGCGCGTTTAAATAAGGCGCATAAAAGGGAGCATATTCTGAAGTAGGTAAATGTGTTGAATTCATATTATCTGTTATTTAAGCTGAGTTTCTACTGGCGTTTGTATTCCCAAAAAGCGAACGCGTTACTATTTTTTCGTATACTTTAATCAATGCTTCATCGGGCATTTCCGCTTTATTCAATTCGTTAATTCGCAATAAAGCATATTGTTGTATTGTTAACAATGGCAATACTATACGTTCTCTAACTTGTATAGATGCTTTACCATCTGGATAATTTTCCATTAATTCTTTGTGACCTGCAATTTTTAAAAGTAAACGTTTTGTTTCTAAAAATTCATCATAAATAATTTGCCAAAATGCTCCAAACTGAGGATCTTTTTTCATGTAAGCCGTTAGAGGGAAAAATGATTTAGCCAATGACATCATACTGTTTTCTAGCAAGGTTTTAAAGAACAGGGAATCATCATACAAATCTTGTACTTTATCCCATTGATTGGTTTCCTCAAAATATTTTAGCGCGGTTCCTACGCCAAAAAAACCAGGAACATTTTGCTTTAACTGACTCCAAGAACCCACAAAAGGTATCGCACGTAAATCGGCAAAATCTAAATGCTCCGATTTACTCCTTTTAGAAGGTCGACTTCCAATATTAGTTTTAGCATAATATTTCAACGTACTCATTTGCTCCAAATATGGAATAAATTTGGGATGATTTTTAAAACTCAAATACTTTTCATAGCCTAAACCAGCTAATTGATCTAAAATATCTTTTTCATGCGCAGATAATTCATTTTGTCCTTTACTAAAAACTTGATTAGTCACACCAGCACTCAATAAATTTTCTAAATTGTATCGACAAGAATCCAAAGTTCCAAAATTAGAACTAATTGTTTGCCCTTGAACTGTAACTTGAATTTCGTTGTTTTCAATATTTGGACCTAACGAAGCATAGAATTTGTGCGTTTTTCCTCCACCACGAGCTGGCGGTCCGCCTCGACCATCAAAGAAAATCGCTTTAATACCAAACTTTCTAGAAATAGCCGTCAACGCCTCTTTGGCTTTATAAATACTCCAATTTGCCATTAAATAACCGCCGTCTTTTGTTCCGTCAGAAAAGCCAAGCATAATGGTTTGTTTGTTGTTTCGGCGAGCTAAATGTTCTGCATAAACAGGATTAGAATATAACTTCTCCATCATTTCATGTGCATTTTGCAAATCATCAACAGATTCAAATAACGGAATAATATCCACAGTAGGATTTTCCCAATTACTCAGGCGGAACAAAGCAAAGATTTCCATAACATTCAATGCACTGTCGTTGTTGCTTATAATATAGCGATTTGCACCAAATTCGCCATTATTGGCCTGAATTTCTTTAATAGTTTGAATAGATTCTAAGGTAGACCTTGTCATTTCATTATCAAAAACAGACGGGTCGAGATTGCCTTTAACTTTTGATAATATGGTAAATTTATCAGCTTCAGAAAGCTCATAATAATTCTTAGGAAAAACTAAAGTATTGGAATTAGAATACAATCCCACTACATCTTTGAATACTACATCGTGTATTTTACTATTTTGACGAATGTCTAATGAAGCAAAATGAAACCCAAATAGATTCACTTTTATCAATAAAGCATCCAGTTCATCCAAATACAAAGATTGATGTTGATCAATAATAATCTGCTTTATTTTATTTAATTGAGATTTAAAATCCTCTAAAACAATGAAAATTTCTCCTTTTGAATAAAAAACAGACCTATAAAGCTTTTGTTCCAGTTCTGTTATTAAAGTATCTACCCCTGAGAAGGTTAGCTTTCTTTTTAAATTTCTAATTTCTATATAGTAACACTTCAAGATTGAGGTTCTCAAACGATCTGCAACTTTTAAAGTAATTTCAGTAGTCACAAATGGATTACCATCCCGATCACCACCAGGCCAAAAACCAAGTTTAATCAAGGGGTTTTGTATAGAATTTCCTTTGAAAAGGTTCTTTTGCAAATAATGAACCATCTCTCCAGAGGTTTGATAAAATACATTTTCAAGATACCAAATTAAACTAACTGCTTCATCGTAAGGATTTGGCTTTTCATTTTTAATAAATGGAGTTTTCCCTAATTGAGCCAACAATTGCTTGATGTCGAGTAAGTTATTTTTCCGAATTGCATTCGTCAAATCATTAATAATACCAAGAACTGCTCCAGGATAAAACTGCGTAGGATGTGCCGTTAATACGGTCCTAACATTAAAATTTTCTAGAAAATCTATAAGCTCCTCTTCATTGTCTTTTACATCTGCCTTTTCCTTAATGTCTCGCAAAGACCCTATTCCTTCCATATTGTTTACAACAGGAAAAGCAGCATCTTCGATAGCATCAAATAAAACAATTTGACGTTCTATGTACTGAATAAATCGAAACATCAGATCTATTTTATCCGTTTCGGAAGCGTTTTGCAAATATCTTTTGGCAAAAAAATCTACAATCTCCTTCGGTGTTTCTTGCTTTTTAAAACCAATTTCGCAAACATCTGTAAACAACGGAAGTAAAACACCCGTACTATCAATAGAATCAAATGGTAACGTTATAAATACACTGTTGTAAATATGGTATTTTGAAAGAACATCTTGATTAAATCGTTCAATTTTAGGTAGTGTGTACATGGTTAGTTGAGGTTGGTTTAGTTAATTGTTCATAAAAAAAACCCCAAGAATTAACTTGAGGTTCTATTTACAATATAGCGCATTCAAGATTAATTACATATTTTTGAAAATAGTATGCATCAAGCGCTTCTTATCATTAATGCTTTCCTCAAGTGAAATCATTGTTTCTGTTCTGTAAACACCCTCAATATCATCAATCATAAAGATAACATCTTTAGCATGCTTGGTATCTTTAGCTCTAATTTTACAAAAAATATTGAATTTACCTGTGGTAACAGATGCTACTGTAACGAATGGAATTCCATTAATTCGCTCTAAAACAAATTTTGTTTGCGACGTATTGTTCAGAAAAACACCCACATACGCAATAAACGAATAACCTAACTTATCATAATCAAGAACTAATGAAGATCCCATGATGATGCCAGCATCTTCCATTTTCTTTACTCTGACATGTACAGTTCCTGCAGATATAAGTAATTTTTTTGCAATATCTGTAAATGGAACTCTTGTATTGTCTATCAACATGTCCAAAATCTGGTGATCTACTTCATCTAAACGAAATTTACTCATAACTCTTTAATTATCATTATTATTTACTTTAACAAAGTATAAAAATATACATAAAAACAACAAAAAGACATAAATATTAAATATTTATCATTCCGTTAACAATTTTTATGTTATTATCTAAATAAAAATCTGCTTTTTGATTTAATTTAGGAATGTTATTAAAATCATCTTTATAACTTGCTTCTTTAGCATCGTATTCAAAATGACCGAAATACCCTTCCAAATTTCCTATCTGAGAAATGTAGGCATTAAAAAAAATATCATTATCAATTAACTCTTCTTTATACTGAAGTGCAAAATTGGTGATTATTTCAATACCATCATAATTTATCTTGATGTTTTTATAGATAAAATCATAAAAAACGACTTTATTTTGAGGAATATTCAAGTATTTATTAATTCCGTTGCTAACTATAACGTTTTCGCTCAGCACATTAAAACTAGAAATTAAAGCCATGAAAACATATTTTCGCGTTTCTTCACGTTCATAATCGTAAGAAAAATGTCCGGCTTCTATAAGAATAGTTGGAACTCCTAAATACTGGAACGTATCACCAATGCAATTGAGATTAAAGGAATCATCAAAACGTCCGATTTGATTTGGTAAATATTCTTGAAGTATTTCATTTACACCAGCAATAAGATGAATTGCTTTTAATCGAGTGTCGTTAATTTCGCGATTCTCATTGTATGAAGGCGCTAAAAAAGATAGCGTTGCAGGTTTTCCAGTATCGCTTACGCCAAAAATAGTGCGCTGATCGTGAAGGTTAAAACAATAATCAGGTTTAAACTCTTCAAAAACAGCTCGTAAAAGCTTACTTTCTGACTGTGTAAGTGCTTGTGAATCGCGATTCAAATCAACTTTATTAGCATTTTCTCTGGTGTATAAAGCAGCTCCATCAGGGTTTAACATTGGAATACAATAAAAGGTAAATGCATCAAGGCATTTTTGCTCGCTTTCTGAAGCACCATGCAAGACATTCAAAAAATCAAACAAGGCTTTTGTAGTGGTAGCTTCATTACCGTGCATTTGTGACCAAAGAAATATTTTAGTTTTTCCTTTCCCTATTTGGTAGGAATAAATGGATTTCCCTAAAACCGATTTCCCAATAACTTTAAGCTGATTTGCCGTATTTAATTTTTTTAAAATCGGAACAATTGAGTCTAACGTAATGTATCGTCCGTGTATTGAATGTTCCTTATACCGATGAAATAATTCTTCTAAATTCATGCTACTTTATTTGATTTACAAAAGTAAACATCTTTATATTTACATTTGTAAACATTAAAAAGTGACCTAATTATATAAATGTAAACACTGTTTAGGCAGCGTCAATAGGGATCTGACTTTGTTTAGTAAACAATTAGTATCATTTAAATTTTTATTAATTAATTTATATATTATCAAGTACTTGAGCATTGTTATTTAACTGATAAGTTACATCTTTTTAAGCTCGTAATTCTATTTACAGTTGTGATTTTGGTATTTCAGTTCTTTTTAGTTACATTTGTAAATAGTTTTTTTTTTAAAAAACAATTTACAATGGTAAACACCGAAGATTTTATAAAAAGGTTGGAAATTATTCTGGATTATTATAGCCTGAATGCTTCTGCTTTTGCAGATAAAATTGGGGTACAACGCTCCAGTTTGTCTCACCTCCTTTCTGGACGAAATAAACCAAGCTTGGATTTTATTCTTAAAATACTAGATGTTTTTCCAGATGTAGATTTGTATTGGATTTTGAATGGAAAAGGAAGCTTTCCAAAAAACACAGAAGAGTTTGATAAAAAAGAAAGTCGCGTTGAGCAAATTGTAAAACAAAATATTTATACTCCTCCACCGACTGAAATAATTACTGAGAATTTATTTTCGGAATTAAAAATACCAAATTCGATTCCAGTATTGGAAACAAAAAAAATAGAAAATCAAATTAACGATAAAGAATCGTATTCTGCTGCTATTGACAAAATCGTAATTTTTTATAAAAATGGAACTTTTAAAAGTTATGTCCCCGATTAAAAAAAACAACCCCAATTCAGATTTCCAAATTGGAGTCATTCAAAAAAAAAACTAAATTGTAATTCTATTATCTAAGTACAAAAAATCAAGATTACTAATTTACTTCTACACGTAGCTTCGAGTAAATAGTACCATCAAAAAAAGTGAACAGGCAAATATTTTTTTGTAAATATGTTTTTTAAAGACTTATTTATATTTACGAAAAATTTAAAATTTTGGTTTTGATTTTTTTTAAACAAATTTAATTTTTTTTGACTGAATATCCTTTTGCCGATATTTTACCTTCAACACCTATAAAATGTTTCTTTAAAATAGTCATGTCACTTTCTATAGTTCCAGAAGGTAAAACTGGAATTCCAAGATTAACTTCTTTCTTACCAAAATCAAATGCGACAGGGATTATAGGGACGTTTGCTTTTAAAGCGATATAATAAAATCCTGTTTTCAATTCGGTAACTTTTTTTCGGGTTCCTTCTGGAGCAACTGCCAAACGAAAAATTTCTTTTCTGTCAAAAATAGCTGCAATAGAATCGACTTTGTTTAAACCTCCAGAACGATCCAATGGTTCACCGCCCATATATCTAAAATAAAAACCAAATGGAAAACGAAATAATTCTTTCTTACCAACCCAGTTCATTTCTAATCCAGTTATTCCCCTTGTAAAAATCCCCAAGTAAAAATCATGGGCACTGGTGTGTGGCATCACCATCATAACACACTTTTTTATATTTGGATCAATACCACCAATAATTTTCCAGCCCATGAGTCTGAAAAATATCCATTCGTAAAATTGTTTCTTCATTCTTTTTTATTTACTGCAAAATAAAAGATTTAAATCTTATTTTTGGATAAACTGCCAATAATGATTAAAAAAATATTTAGCTATTTCCTTCCGATAAAAATTTACGAAACAAAATCAGTATTGAGTAAATCGCTTGAAGTAACTTGGGCAAATGGTGAATTAGTTTTAGACTCGGAAAATGCTAATTATTCGTATGGCAGTTTACAACGTATTTTAAGATTGGGGTTAAAAAATATTGGATACGAAAAAATAGCCGTCATGAATCAAATTCTTATTTTGGGAGTTGGTGGCGGAAGTGTTATCAAAACATTGGTTGACGAAATAAAATTTAAAGGAAGTATCACTGGAGTTGAAATTGATCCCGAAATTATAAATATTGCAAATACCTATTTTAAATTAGACGAAATAAAAAATCTTACTATTGTAATTGATGATGCTTTTGAATTTGTTTTAAAAACTAAAGCCAAATACGATTTAATTATTATTGATATTTTTCAAGATACAACAATGCCGAATTTTTTATTTGAAACTTTTTTCACCAATAGGGTTTGCTCTCTTTTAAAAAGTCGCGGTTTTATTCTTTTTAATACGATGCTATTAAATGACAGTCAAAATTTGCGAAATAAAAAATACGTCTCTGAGTTTTTAAAAAATGAATTTCAAATAAAAACTATTCCTAGAGTTGAAATTCATAATGAGTTGATCGTTATCGAAAAATTAAATTAAATATAAATGGTAAATGGTCTTCTTGAAAATTTACAATTCAATATTCTCATATCGACACCAATATTTTGCACACCCATTTAATTATTTAATTCTCTGTTGGAATGAAAAAAATTTTAAAAAAATTGCTTCTTGGAAAAACGTCAAAGGGTTTTCAACCTAAATTTAATCCTATTCAAAAAAGGATTCAAAATATTCAATCCATTTGGAATAACGATCATCAGGAAGATAATGGAATTGAAAAAATCGTTCGGTTAGTATTAGCTTCGTCTCAATTACTTTTTCCCGGAATATACATAAAATATTGGGCCAGCAAAAAAGGAGTCGAATATCAAGATTTAGCTTTGGATTTCTATGTTCTACTAAAAGTGGTTTTTCCAATAGTGATTTTAGTAAATCATTGGCAAAGCCATCAATGGATTATTTGGATTCTTGTTTATCTATTTTTAGAAACTGTTTTTTATATTCCAACGTTAATTTTTGCCTCTGATTTATTTTCAAAACCACGTTCGTACAAAAGGTCTATGTTGTTGCTTTTTTTTAATTATTTAGAGATCGCATTCGCGTATGCCGTATTTTATTCTATTGATCGTTACTTAAACAGACCTTTCTTTCATTGGTTTGATGCTATTTATTTCAGTATTGTAACATCCTCTTCTATTGGTTATGGAGATTATTATCCCATTACCACAATCGGGAAATTTCTAGTTACAACACAAGCCTTACTGTTTCTGTTTTTCATTGTGCTTTTCTTGAATTTCTTTTCCACCAAAGTAAAAACAAAAGGCTATTTCGATCACGAAAATCTAGAGTAATTACAGCATTTTTCTCGCTTTTTCTAAATCTTCCGGCGTGTCTATTCCGATTCCAACATGTGTCGTTTCGACCATTTTAATTCGTTTTCCAAATTCCAAATAACGCAATTGTTCCAATTTTTCGGATGCTTCCAAAGATTGCATTGGTAAACTATAAAAATCCAATAATGCTTGTTTTCTAAACGCATAAATCCCGATGTGTTGCATGTACCGAACGCCCACATTTTTTTCTCTTGGATACGGAATTACCGAACGCGAAAAGTACATAGCAAATCCATTTTGATCCACAACCACTTTTACATTATTCGGGTTATTAATGTCCTCTTCATCTGTAATTTCGCGCATTAACGAAGCTAAATCTACTTTTTTATCCAAATCATTTCTAAAAACTTCAATCACTTTTGCCAAAGGTTCCGCATCAATAAAAGGCTCGTCTCCTTGCACATTAATCACAATGTCAACGTCTAGATTTTCGACTGCTTCCGCGATTCGATCACTTCCAGATTCATGTTCTTTGATGCTGCGAATAGCTTTTCCACCGTGAGAAACGATTTCGTCATAAATTAAATCGGAATCTGTTACCACAAAAACATCATCAAATAATTGCGTGTTTATGGCTGCTTCATAGGTTCTTAAAATGACCGTTTTACCTCCTAAATCCTGCATCAGTTTTGCGGGAAATCGTGTTGAAGCGTAACGTGCGGGAATGACTGCTATTATTTTCATTACTTTTTTATATTTTTAATTTGCCACAAAGACTCCAAGTCGCAAAGTTTTTTATTTTTCAATCTTTACTTTTAAGTAATTAATAAATGCTGAGCAGGAAACTAACATAAATTTAGCATCTTCCATACTAACTTCTACATCGTCAGTCAATAAAGAATGTCTAATTCCTCCCGCTTCGCTAGTATAACCATATAAAGCTGTGAAAGCGCTCTTCAAAGCACCGTGCAATTTATGTTTTTTCTCAATAATTTTCAATGCAGGACCAAGTGTTGTATTATCATTCCCTACAATTATTTTACTTAAAGATTCAACTGCTGAAATAGCTTCTTTAACAGAATTTCTATAATCTGGATTTTCTCTATTTGAAAAATAGGTAATCGCAGTTTTCAAATGAGTATTTACGGGTTCCCATTTAGAGGAATTAGTCAGAGCTTCTTCTATTTCAATAATTTCTTCTTCAGAAGTAATTTGCACAATATGTCCATCCACAAGCCGATATGCTGACATTTCTCTTTTTAGAGAATCATTACATTCCTCTGTGAAATTTAGCTCAAAATAGTTTATATCAAATTTTGATAAAAATTCCAAAAAATCATATTTCTCAAACCATTGACATTTAAAAAACCACTCTTTTAAATAATCAACATTATTATTAAAATTAATATAGCCATTATAGTCTACTGGAATTTCATCTCTACGTTTGCCAAAAAACTCTGTCCATATATGTACATAAACTGCAACTTCATGTGATTCAACATTATAGTAATTCGAATTATCTTTAATTTTATCAAAAAAATTAAAAAGAATTGTATTCCAAAGTCTATTTTCTAATTTTTCATCAATTGATTCTATTTGTATGGAATCTCTAACTGAAGTCTTACCTATTCTTTGTGAAAATCTCATTATTTATATGTTTATTTTTTCGTAAACTAAATTCATAAATTATCTTACAAATATAAGATTTTTTACACAAATCTATCCTAAATAATCTTCACCGAAGTTATACTCAAAGAACCTCCTAATAACTTATCATTAAACAAACTGAGTTCTTCGGTTTTTCCTTTTAGTCCTAAAGTATATATTAAAGGTACATAATGTTCTGGAGTAGGAATCGCAAATTGAAACGCCTTGTTTTGTTTTTCAAAATCTAGCAATGGTTGAAAATTTCCTCAATCGCATTCAATGGGCTTACATGTCCTAAAAACAAAACCGGCATTTTTTGGGTATTCGAAAAAGATCCTAAATTTTATGTAAGTCGTTTAAAGTATTCATAAACAATATATTTAAATGTTTTTTAAACCATTAAGAGATTTAAGAAGATTAAGATTTTGGAATTGTCACTTAATGAACCTTAATTTTCTTAATGGTTTAATTTTAAAATAATCATTCTACAAAATTCTCATCCTTAAATCCTATCAAATATAGTTTATTTTTGGCTCGGGTCATTGCCGTATACAACCACCGAATATAATCTCGATTGATGCCATCCGGTAAATACGGTTGCTCTATAAAAACGGTATTCCATTGTCCACCTTGCGATTTATGACAGGTAATTGCATACGAGAATTTCACTTGCAAACCATTGAAATATTCGTTGGCTTTTACTTTTTGGAACTTTTGGAATTTGGTTTCGCCCTCGTAATCTTTCAACACTTCCTGATACAATCTATTCGATTCTTCATAGGTCAATGATGGTGATTCACTTTTTATGGTATCTAATAATAATACAGTTTCAAATGGAATCTGATTGGGGTAATCAATCATTCTAATTTTTACTTTGGCAAACTTAAAACCGTACAATTCTTTAATATTGAAAATTTCTAAAATTTCGATGATATCACCATTGGCAATAAAACCCGCTTCATCAGAATCTTTCAACCAAAAATAATTGTTCTTCACCACCATCAGAAAATCGCCTGTTGAAAGTTCACTTTCTTTATCGAGGATTTTGGTTCTGATTTGCTCATTATATTGATTCGCTCTTTTATTGGAACGAACAATAAAAGCGGTGTCTTCTATACTATAATTACTGTAGGCAGAATTGATGGCATCCTGAATTTCATACCCATCGGTCAGACGAACTATATCTTTGAATTTTTTGACATCAAATTTGAATTCATCGATAAAGGAATCTTTCAATAACTCCCGAAGTTCAGTTGCGTTATGCAAAATTCCGGAATTTTCTTCCTGACGCATAACTTCGTCCAACTCGATATGTTCTACTTCCTTATCATAATTCATTCCTAAAGTTTGAATATCTAATGCAGGACTGATGTCTAGATTTACGGGAGGCAACTGAGCAGTATCGCCTAATAAAATCATTTTGCAATTGATACCTGAATAAACATACGAAATCAAATCATCTAATAAGGAGCCATTTTCATACAACTTCGAATCAGAATTCGTATCTGAAATCATAGAGGCTTCATCGACTATAAATATGGTGTTTTTATGTTTGTTTTGTTGTAACGTAAACGAAACGCCACCACCCGCAGATTTCTTGGGAAAGTAGATTTTTTTATGGATTGTAAAAGCGGGTTTGTTCGAATAATTGGCAATTACTTTTGCCGCACGACCGGTTGGCGCGAGCAAAACATATTTTTTATTGATATCTAATAAACTGTTTACAATCGTTGATATCACGGTCGTTTTTCCCGTACCAGCATATCCTTTTAATACAAAGATGGTTTTATTGTCTGTTTCGGTTAAAAAAATAGCAATTTTTTGAAAAAAAATATCTTGTTTATAGGTGGGCTGAAAAGGAAAATTTTTTTGTAAAAGACTATAAAACAGGGAGGAATTCATTTCGTGTTATTTGACTGCAAAGTAAAGAATGTTTTTTCAATTTCAATGTCAATAGCAATTTCAATTTTCAATTACTGCCATTGAATTTTGCTATTGTCATTGCTATTGCTCTTGTCATTGCAATTGAGTTTTGTAATTGATTTTTGCCATTGCCATTGCAATTGATATTGTTATTGATTTTTAAATTTGTAAGTTTGCGTTGTTGAAAAAATCAATAGTATTATGGACATTGCCGAAAAAAAATATAAAAAACTTTCCATTCAAGTTTCCTTGACTGGACTTTCTTTTTGTTGTTTTGATACGCTAAATAATACGGTAACTTCCTTTAACGAAGTGCATTTTGATACCTTTCATAAAGCCACAAAAATTGAAGATTTGTTTGCTAATGCTTTCATTAATCATCCAGAATTAAAGGATTCTTATGATGAAATTCTGGTGATACACAACAACAATCTTTCTACTTTTGTTCCAGAACCATTATTTGATGAGAACTTTTTAGGCAGTTATTTGCAATACAATACTAAAGTTTTTGAAACTGATTTTTTCGCTTTTGATGAAATTCCAAACTATCAAATGAATGCAGTTTACATTCCCTATGTAAATATCAATAATTTTTTCATTGACCAATTTGGTACTTTCGATTACAAACATGCCAATAGTATTTTGGTTTCTAAACTTTTGATCGCCTCCAAAAATAAAGATGATAAAAAAATGTTTGTACATATTAATATAGGTCATTTTGAAATCATTGTAGTTCAGAACCAAAAACTAATTCTTTTCAATTCTTTTGATTACAAGACGCCAGAAGATTTCTTGTATTATATTTTGTTTACGGCTGAACAATTGAACTTAAATCCCGAAAACTTCCCATTGGAACTAATCGGAAATATTGATACCGAAAGCGATTATTTCAAAATCGCTTACCAATACATTCGCAACGTTTCCCTCATTGATGTGGAAGATTTGCGATGGAACAATTATTTTTCTGAGGCCGAAAACAGAAATCATTTTATACTTTTCAACTCATGAGAATCATTTCAGGAAAATACAAAGGAAGACGCATTTTTCCACCAAAAGGATTGCCCGTTCGTCCCACTACCGATATGTCTAAAGAAGCGTTATTTAATGTTTTGAACAACCATTTCAGTTTTGAAGGACTTAAAATATTAGATTTATTTGCCGGAACAGGAAATATCAGTTACGAATTTGCCTCAAGAGGAAGTACGCCAATCACTTCTGTTGATGGTGATTTTGGTTGTATAAAATTCATCAAGCAAGTGGCAACCGAATATGATTTTAATATTGCCGCTACAAAAAGTGATGTTTTCACCTATTTAGAAAGATGTAAAACGTCTTATGACATTATTTTTGCAGATCCGCCTTATGCCTTGGACCAAAAAACGTTCGAAAAAATTATCTTATTAGTTTTCGAAAAAGAACTGCTTAATGAAGAAGGAATGATGGTCATCGAACATTCTAAATATACCAAACTAGATCATATGATTCACTTTTCGTTTCATAAAAGTTATGGTGGTTCTATTTTTAGTTTTTTCGAAATTGGTTCCGGTGATAAAGAAGATTCTGATAATGAATCAGACCAAAACGAAGGTGAAGAAGAATAATTTAGATAGTATATAAAACAGAAAAGCTCTTGAAATTACAAGAACTTTTCTGTTTTTAATAACCATTTAAAATAACTATTTACCAATTACCCAACCCAAAGTAAAGTTTAAAACTGGAACTAATTCACTGTCATTTTTGTCAAAATTATAACCAACACCCATATTCAAATCAATATTAAAATTCCCTTTATACGTTCGTTGAAAACCCCAAACCGGAGCTACAGTAATCGATGCATTTTGGGGTAAAAAATTATCATTAGTAGCAATTGATTTGAAATTATAAAAAGCGGTCATAGCAACAAAACCTCCTGAATTACGAGAAGTGACTTTACCCTTTTCTGCCCTTTTCTCTAAATTATAATAATGACGGAACTGCTCATTAATGTAAGGATAAAAGGTCCAGGTATTTCCAAAACTATTCGATGTATATCCAAACCTAAACTCAATTCTGAGTAAAGTGTATTTTTATCACTTAGACCATGTTCGTAAACAAATCCGGGAAGAAGTGCGTTAATTTTAAATTGGCTTTTTTCTACAGCAGGTTTTTCTTGTGCATTAGAATGTGACATTGTCATTAAAATAAAAAGAGCTACAAAAGCTGCTTTACCATTTTTAGGTACCGATAATTGCATATATAGTTATTATTAAGTTCTCGATAAATCATTTATATAATATCAGACGCAAACATAAAACTAAATTTTAATTTATAAGAATTTTCACTAGTGTCCACTAAAAAATAAAACAAGTTCTTTGAAATTATTGTAAATCTGTATTTTAAGAGTCATTTTTGAGCGTGACGATTTGAAATGATTATTATGTTCGTAA
>NZ_JBLVPT020000018.1:0-68285 GCF_048286795.2 Flavobacterium frigidum | reverse complement strand
ACTCGAAAAAACATCTATAAATGAACTACTTATGAAATCAGATTACAATAATGTCAATGAACATAATACTAACCAGCTGGTTTTCAACTTATTTTAATTGGACACTAGTGATGTATTTTATTAAAAAATCTCACGAAATAGCATTGCAACTGTAGAAGTTACTGTTGTATTGGTTAAAAATAAAGTCTTACATTCGTTACGTTCATAACAAAGTTTGATCCAACTCAACAGTAATGACACTATAACTTTTCATTTGTTGAGCGATTTAGCAAATATCAAACATCTTGGCACAAAAGAAGATTGCTTTTTTTCAATTCTACAAGCACTATATCATATTTAAAAAAAACTTACATTTAAAAAGTACTACTCTATGTCTTGGTGTTATGATCTACAGTATGATTTATACTTATTTCAAAGTAAATTAAATTATAAGAAATCAGTTAGTATAAATATAGTAATGCTTTAAAATTGGATCTATTATTATAAACCTAAAAGACAAATATCAGGGCGATGTTTTTTTTGCTGCTGATTTTTTATTGCTTTAACCATTAATTTTTAATAATAAATACACAATCAAAGTCTAAATGTAGTGTTCTAAAAAAAAATATTGTTTCGATTTATGCATTTTAAATCACATATTTTAACAATTAATACTCAGAATTATTTATATTTGACTCAATTAAATATTTAATTCGAATAGTTGTCTAAAAAATGTAGCGAATACGAACCCATTAATACTATAAAAATGGACACATACAACAAAGCTATGAGTGAATCTCAAATTACTAATCCTCTTTCTAAAGACGGCAGTTTGATAAATTTTCAAAACCTGATTTCACAGGCACCCGTTCCCATCACCATTTTTAAAGGACCTAATTTTATAGTAGAATCTATCAACAATAAAGCGCTAGAAATTTGGGATAAAACACATGAGAAAGTAATTGGCAAACCACTTTGTGAATTATCTCCAGAAACAGAAGGTGGGTTATTACAAATATTCAATAAAATTTACAGTACTGGTGAACCCTTTACAGTAACTGAATATATGGTTTTACTCATGAGAAAAGGTAAACTAGACACTGCTTATTTCAATATACTAAATCAACCTTTACGAGATATAAATAATACTATTTACGGAATTATATCCATAGGTACTGAAATAACTGAAGCAGTACATGCACGAAAACAAATTGAAGTTAGCGAAAAACGATTTAGTAATATCCTTGCACAATCCTTAATTGCCATCGCCATTTTAAAAGGTCCGCAAATGATCGTAACATCTGCTAACCAAGCTATAATTGCTATTTGGGGAAAAGGAAATGATGTCATTGGTAAATCCTTACTTGAAATTTTGCCTGAAATAAAAGATCAAGTATTCCCTAGTTTATTGCTTAATGTATATGAAACAGGAGAACATTTTGTAACCAATGAAATTAAATGTATACTGCATCGCAATGAAAAACAGGAAGAATGTTATTTCAACTTAGTATACCAACCTTATAGAGATGTTGATGATTCTATTACCGGCATCACAATCTTGGCTACCGAAATTACGCAATACGTTCTAGCTAAAAAACAGATTGAAGAAAATGAAGAGGAACAAAAAAAATTAGCTAAACATTTTAAATTAGCAACTAACTCAGCCCGAGTTGGTATTTGGTCTCTAGACATCGCATCATTAACATTAGAATGGTCCACGATGCATAAAAAAATGTGGGGCTACGATGACCAGAAAGAAAACTTAACCTATTCGGACTGGCACAGCGTGATCGTCCCAGAAGATATAGAATTAGCTTTTCAAAAAATAGAAGAATCAAAGATTAACCATAACGTTTATGAAGTAGATTATCGTATAGCACGTGCTAATGATGGAGAAATTGTTTGGATCAAATCTACTGGTCACTATCACTATGATGAGTTTGGCCAAGCCCATACACTTACAGGCGTTAGTATTGATATTTCAAAACAAAAGAAGATCGATGAAGAATTATCTCAAGCAATCATTAAAGCTAAAAATGCAACGGCAACTGCTGAACATGCCGTAATAGCAAAACAACAGTTTTTATCCAATATGAGCCATGAAATCCGGACTCCTATGAATGCGATAATTGGCTTTACCAACGTTTTATTAAAAACAGATTTATCCGAAAAACAAACAGAGTGTTTAAAAGCAATACAATCCAGCGGCGATACACTTATTGTTCTCATTAATGACATTCTTGATTTAGCCAAAGTTGATGCAGGCAAAATGATTTTTGTTAATGAGCCATTCAAAGTATCCGAATTACTATCTAGTGTTATTCGTTTATTTGAAACAAAAGTTCAAGAAAGCAGCTTACAATTAATCACGGAATACGATGACAGAATTCCCGAAATTATTTTAGGTGATTCGGTTCGATTACATCAAATTCTAATTAATTTACTGAGTAACGCAATTAAATTTACCTCTGAAGGCAACATTACTATTAATGTGAATGTAAAAAGTGCAACCAAACAGAAAATTACAATTGAGTTTAAAGTTTCTGATACAGGAATTGGAATTCCTGCTAATAAAATTGAAACAATTTTTGAGAATTTTGAACAAGCACACGTTATTTCCTCTAATCTATATGGAGGTACTGGACTTGGACTAGCAATTGTAAAGCAACTTGTAGAAAAACAAGGAGGCACAATTACTGTAGATAGTAAAGTTGATGAAGGAACTACGTTTAGTTGTATATTAAATTTTCAAAAAAACACTGTTGATGCTATGAGTAATTTTGAATCAGAAAAAATAAATCACGACACAGCTAAAATTAAAAAAATTAAAGTATTGGTCGTAGAAGATGTTAAACTAAATCAATTATTGTTACGAACCATACTTGATGATTATAATTTTGAATGGGAAATTGCGGACAATGGACAAATAGCCATTGAAAAACTAGAAACAAATACCTATGATATTATTCTAATGGATTTGCAGATGCCCATTATGAACGGATTTGAAGCTACAAAATACATCCGCAATACAATGAATTTACAAATCCCGATTATCGCACTTACTGCAGATGTTACTACCGTTGATGTTGAAAAATGTAAATCCATTGGCATGAATGACTACATTTCAAAACCACTTGACGAAAAGCTATTGTATACTAAAATTTTAGATGTGCTAAATATTAAAGATAATAAACTGTAATGACAGATATGGACTATCACTTCAGAAAAGCTGAACTTTCTGAAATCACTCCCATTTGGGACATTTTGAAAGATGCTATTGCCCGCCGAAAACAAGATGGAAGTACCCAGTGGCAGGACGGGTATCCCAATCCAGAAATTATACAAAAAGATATTGAAAAAGGCCAGGGATTTATTTTAGTTTTAGACGAAACTATCATTGGTTATTGCGCAATACTAATTAATGATGAGCCTGCTTACGAGGCTATTGAGGGTAAATGGATCACTAATACTGATTTTGTGGTGGTACATCGTGTAGCTATTGCTACTAATCATCTAGGCCAAGGTTATGCTAAAATGATTATGAAACACATAGAGAATTTTGCGACAAACACTACCATTTATAGTGTAAAAGCAGACACTAATTTTGACAACGTCGCCATGATCAAAATATTTGAAAATTCAGGATATGTGTATTGTGGCGAAGTTTATTTTAGAGGAAGTCCTAGAAAAGCATACGAGAAAGTATTACACAAACAAGACTGATTGAAATTGAAAAACCGCAAATTCACAAATAAAAACAGTTAGTAACAGTTTCGTAATTTGCGAATTTGCGGTAGGTTCTTTTAAAAAAAAATCTTAAAATACAGCTTCTTCTTCAGGAGCCGCTTCAAATTCCAAGTGATCTACTATTTCTGCAGCTACCTCTGGTTTTGATGCTTTTAGTGCATTAAATTTTTCTAACTGTTCCAGTTCCCCTTCTTCTCCACTAAAATAAGGAAAAACATCCATAATAGGAGATTCAGAAACCGCTGGTATGGTATAATCTCCCATTGTTCCTTTCATTACACTGATGGTATTGTCATAGGCTTCCCTTACATCATTTGCTTGTATTAATAAGTACATGTTGGTCTTTCGCTCTTTACCGCTTTCTTCGTCATAGGCCAATAAAGAAACTTTGGATCTAAACCAACGATCTGCATTTTCAAAGGGATGAATCTCTGCATAATTAGCCACTTTTATATTCGTGATTTTAAAATCTTCACTAATATACGCCGACATTTCTTCATTGATCCTGCTTTCGGCTTCTGTGTAGGATAACGCGTCTACCAAGTATGGTTCTGTCGTAATCTTTTGTGCGCCAGTTTCATCTGTTTTTCTATATTTTACTTTACATTCGTACCAAGTTGTGCTCATTTCTATTTTTTTAAGGATTTCAAAGATATATTTTAGAGGTTAAAAAAAGCATCATTCCTAAAATAGATATTCACAATTTCAACTGCTGTTTAGTTTTGTTCTACACTTCAATCTAGCTCTAATTATATCGTTAAAATTATGTTAAAAAAAAACTAAACAGTTGTTTAAATTAAACACTTGTTTAGTTTTGTTTTTGAAAAAATTAAGTTCCATTGAAAAGTAATTTTAACGATAAACAAATTCAAATCCTCGAAGTTGCAGAGACCCTTTTCGCAGAAAAAGGTTTTGAAGGCACCTCCATCAGAACAATAGCTAAAGTAGCTCAGATCAATGTAGCTATGGTATCGTATTACTTTGGATCGAAAGAACGATTACTGGAATCCTTAATTGTTTATAGAACTTCGGATCTTAAAAATCAATTGGAAAATTTACTACAAGAAGACTTAGAACCAATCGAAAAAATTAACAAGCTTATTGAACTGTACATCAATAGAATCAATAGCAACCGTGGTATTTACAGAATTTTACACTTTGAATTCACTTCTAAAAAAAGAGAACAAAATCTTCAAGCTTTTTCAGAATTAAGAAAAGGAAATTTAAAATCGTTGGAAACTATTATTGAGGAAGGTCAGAAAAAAGGTATTTTTAGGAAAGATGTTATTATACCACTGATAACACCCACAATTTTGGGAACTTTTTTTCATTTTCACATGAACAAACCCTTCTTTGAAAATTTATTAAACTTAAAAACCGAAGATTTATACAATAATTACATCAAAACAAATTTGACAAAGCATATTCAACAAACTATAAAAGCACTTCTAATTTATGAAAGTTAGTCCATTTATGCTCTTTGGAATTTTCTATATTGGAATTTCCTCGGTAACAGCCCAAGAAAAAACAAGTTTAACATTGAACGAAGCCATTAATTTGGCCTGGACCAAAAGTAATGAGGTTACCTTGGCCAATACCAAAGTTAAAACGAAACAATACGAACTGCAATCCAAAAAAAATAATCAATATCCTGATTTGAAGCTTTCAGGTCAATACCAAAGATTGACTAATGCTGCTGTTGATTTTAAAATCAATCAAAATAATTCGGGCTCACAAGAACCGCAACCTATCGTCAATCAATTAATGATTGGACAATTGAATGCTAGTGTTCCTGTGTTTTCTGGTTTCAAAATACAAAATAGTATTAAAGTTTATGAGAACTTATATGAGGCTGAAATGGCAACAGCAACTCAAACTAAGGAAGATATAGCATTGCGTGTTATCGATTATTACGCGGGCTTGTACAAAGCTCAAAAAACAATTGAATTGTTAAAAGAAAATCAAAAAAGTGCACAACAACGCGTAACAGATTTTATAGAGTTAGAAAAAAACGGAATTATTCCTAGAAACGACCTTTTAAAGTCACAATTACAAGCTTCTAAAATCCAATTATCATTAGATGAAACAAACAACAACTTAAAAATCATCAACTTTTATTTGGTTACACTTTTGAAATTGAATCCAGAAACTAAATTGGAAATTCGGGAAAGTGATTTTGCTGATTTTCAAATGACTAATATCCCAACAAATGACTTACCAGCATTAGAAAATCGAAAAGATTTACTCGCGATACGTTTACAAGAAAAAGCAAGTGAGGCCAATATTAAAATAGCGAAAGGGGCATATTATCCTGCCATTGCAATTATTGGTGGCTATACTGCATTAGATTTGAGTAACGTAATTACCGTGCAAAATGCAATGAATATAGGTGTGGGTATTTCGTATGATTTAAGTGCTATATTAAAAAATGGAACGTTAGTAAAACTAGCGGAAAATAAGTTTATTGAAGCTCAAAACGCCGAGGCTATATTAACGGATTACATAAAAAGTCAGGTTCAAAAAGCAATTGAAGATTACGATTTAGCATTGAAACAAAATGTAGTTTATGAGCAAGCGGTAGAACAATCATCTGAAAACTACAGAATAATAAAAGACAAATATGATAATGGCCTTTCAGACACCAATGATCTTCTTGAGGCTGATGTAGAACAGTTGAGTTCTAAAATCAATAATGCATTAGCAAGAGCCAATACCATTCAAAAATACTACGAGTTACTATCGGTAACTGGACAATTATCTCAAACCTTTACTATTTCAAAAAAATAATCATACCTACCATGGAAAAGAAAAAAACAAATAAAAAATTTATAATTATCCTAGTAGCTTTGGTAGTTTTAGGTGCATCATACGGGACATATAAATACATGCATTCCCTAGCTCATGAAGAAACGGATGATGCGCAAATTGAAAAAAACATGAATCCTATTATTCCTAGAGTATCGGGATATGTAGATAAAGTGTACATTAAAGACAATGATTTTGTAAAAAAAGGAGATACTCTTTTTACAATTGACAAAAGAGATTACCAACTAAAAATTGAGGAAGCTAGTGCTGCAATGGTGGGAGCTGAAGGAAATTTTGAAGTTTCTAAAGCTGATATTGGTAGTGCTTTAGCGAGTATTTCTGTTTCTGATGCCAATGTGCAATCAGCAGGTGGCAATATTGAGTCTGCAAAAATTAGATTGGATCGTATAACCAGTGATTACAACAGATACAACAATTTGTATAAAAGCCATTCTATAACCAAACAACAGTACGAACAAGCACTGGCTGCTAAACTTGAGGCAGAAAGTCAAGTCCGTGTTTTAGAGCAACAACAAAGAGCAAGCGCGTTTCAAAAATCAGTTATTATTGCCAAATCAAAAGTTTCAGGTAAGCAAACCGAAGTTGCGGCTGCCAATATTAAAAGAGCAAAAGCACAACTGGATGCCGCAAAATTAAATCTTACTTACACCGCTGTAACTGCTGCGATTGATGGTCAAGTTTCTAAAATTGATATTCAACCAGGACAATTAGTACAACCGGGACAGTCTTTATTTTATATCATCAACAATAAAGAAGCTTGGGTTATTGCTAATTTCAAAGAAACTCAATTGAACAAAATGGTTATTGGTCAAAAAGTAACCGTGAAAGTAGATGCCTATCCTGGTTACAACTTTCAAGGTTCAATTACCTCATTTTCTCCGGCTACAGGATCACGATTTTCATTACTTCCGCCTGATAATGCCACTGGAAATTTTGTGAAAACAATCCAAAGATTACCGGTTAAAATAAGTTTAAACACCACTAACGATCCCGAAAAAATAAAATTACTTCGCCCAGGTATGAATGTAGATGTAGATGTACATTTGAAATAAAAAACCTTTTTACAAGGTTCTAAAATGGCCAAAAAAGTAATGCCTTTTTTTAAAAAAATGATAGTTTACAATTAAGTATAAAATGGTACAAACAGGAGAAGATGATTTAGTAGAATATGGCTTAAGAAGAGTCATAATTACCATTACCGCCGTGCTTTGTGCTTTGCTTGAAATTGTAGATGTTACAATTGTAAATGTGGCATTAAACAATATGCGAGGTAGTCTTGGCGCATCATTAACTGATGTTGCTTGGGTTATAACGGCTTATGCCATTGCAAATGTGATTGTGATTCCTATGACGAGTTGGTTGTCACAACAGTTTGGACGACGAAATTATTTTGCAGTTTCTATTATTATTTTTACCGTCGCTTCTTTTATGTGCGGTAACGCTAATAATATATGGGAACTAGTAGCCTTTAGATTCATTCAAGGTCTTGGTGGTGGTGCGTTACTCGTGACCGCACAAACCATAATTACAGAAAGTTATCCCGTTGCTAAAAGAGGAATGGCTCAGGCTATTTATGGTATGGGAGTGATTGTAGGCCCTACTCTTGGACCGCCATTAGGAGGTTATATTGTCGATCATTTTTCTTGGCCGTATATTTTTTATATCAACATCCCAATTGGGATTATTGCCACATTACTAACACTTTCTTTTGTAAAAAGTCCAAAGTATGGAGATAAACTCAAGGCTAGTCAAGTCGATTGGTGGGGTATCTTTTTACTAACTGCCTTTATTGGTTCATTACAATATATTTTAGAACACGGACAACAAGATGACTGGTTCAATAACCTTACCATCATCATCTTAAGTGTAATAACTGTTTTGGGTTTAGTACTCTTTATTTGGAGAGAACTTACTTATGAGCATCCTATTGTAAACTTGAAAGTACTAAAAGATACCAATTTAAGAATAGGCACCATAATGTGTTTTATTCTTGGTTTCGGGTTGTATGGTTCTACTTTCATCATCCCTATCTACACACAATCCGTATTAGGGTGGAGCGCACTTGACGCTGGTTTATTATTGATCCCAAGTTCAATCACTACCGGAATTATGATGCCATTTATAGGCAAAATGATTCAACGTGGCGTACCGCAAGCCTATCTGGTTGCAGCTGGTTTTTTAACCTTTTTCTTTTTTACGTATTGGATGCAATTGGTCATTACGCCAGATTCTGGTGAAGAGCATTTGTATTGGCCATTGATTTTAAGAGGAGTCGGACTCGGGCTATTATTTGTACCCATTTCTACACTATCATTATCAACTTTAAAAGGGAAGAGTATAGGCGAAGGAGCAGCTTTTACTGGGATGATGCGACAATTAGGCGGTTCTTTTGGTATTGCGATCATCACCACTTTTATCGCTCGATTCAATCAGGAACATCGTGTAAATCTAGTTTCGCATCTTAATTCCGCTTCTTTCGAAGTCCAAAAAACAGTACAGCAACTCAAATTGGGATTCATGTCTAAAGGCTATACTGAAAACGAAGCCTTGGCCAAAGCCTACAAAGCAATCGAATATAAAGTAATGGTGCAAAGCTCTGTATTGTCTTACATAGACATCTTTTTATATCTTGGAGCACTATTCTTATTTTGCATTCCTTTCATCCTTTTGATCAAAAAAGGAAAAAACAAAATCAACCCTGCTGATGCAACGCATTAAAGATTAAACACAAAACGCCGTTATCAAAATGATAACGGCGTTTTGTGTATTTATCTAAAAACGTTAACGAGTAAAAACCAAGTGATTCCCTTTGGATAATGTAGCGTCAAATTGATACCCATCATAGTTGAATCCTTTTAAATCATCTAAGGTTTGTGCATTTGTATCAATAATGTAACGCACCATCATTCCTCTCGCCTTTTTGGCAAAAAAACTAATTATTTTTAATTTTCCATTTTTATAATCTTTAAACTCTGGCGTAACTACTGGAACTTTAAGTGCTTTGACATCAACTGCAGAAAAATATTCTGTACTAGCCAAATTAACAAATAACTCCCCTTCTTGCAACTCTTTATTTAAAGCATTTGTAATTGTAGGTTTCCAATATTCATATAAATTTCTGCTTTCGCCAATGGGTAATTTTGTTCCCATTTCCAATCGGTACGCTTGCATTAAATCTAATGGTTTTAACAATCCATACAAACCCGAAAGAATACGCAAACTATCTTGCAAAACTTGTATTTTTTTTTGAGGTAAAGAATAAGCATCTAAACCAATATAAACATCTCCATCAAAAGTATACACTGCTGGACGCGCATTAGAGATCGTAAAAGGTGTTTTCCAAACTTGATTGCGCTTCCAATTCAAATCGGCCAACTTATCTGAAATACTCATTAGATCTGACAAATCCGCAGGTTTTTTCTCCTTCAAAACTTTGTGAACTTCTCTTGATTCTTTTAAAAATAAGGGTTCTGTGTGCAAAGCCGTAGGCAACTCTTTTTCAAAATTTAACGACTTGGCTGGTGATAGTACTATTTTCATACAGATTGCGCTAAAAAGCACTTTTTATTAATTGTTCCAAAAGTACTAATTGAAATCTAGAATCCAAAAATCTTTAAATTGATTATTTAAATAGTGTTATAAAGGATTACCATGTGTAACCTAGTTTAATTGTGTATTTTTGATTCAAATGAAACCAAATAGTACCTCAAGATGAACCCAATCGAAATTAGAAAAGCGACAGTAGCGGATTTAGAAATGCTTCAAAAATTAAGTATTCAAACCTTTACAGAAACTTTTGCCGTTACTAATACTCGAGAAAATATTGCTAATTACATCGATAAAAGCTTCAATACTGAACAATTGATACGTGAATTAAACACTATTGAATCTCAGTTTTATATGGCCTTTTCAGAAACAAATCCTGTTGGTTATTTAAAAGTAAATTTTGGAGAAGCACAAACCGAAATCACAGAAGGAAATTCATTAGAAATCCATCGAATTTATGTTTTGCAAACTTTTCATGGCAAAAACGTAGGTAAATTGCTGCTTGACAAAGCTAAAAATATTGGTCAAACTAGTTGCGTTACTTCAATTTGGCTTGGAGTGTGGGAAGAAAATCATAGAGCACTTCGATTTTACACCAAAAATGGATTTGTAGTTTTTGATCAGCATGACTTTATAATGGGAACTGACAAACAAACCGATTTAATGATGCAACTTATCTTGTAAAAAAATCTAAATTACCATTATAAAAACTGAAGCCCTATCGATTGAAAGTACATAGATTTCATTAGTCAGAATTGATCTGCAAAGTTAGATGGTATTATTTACCGCAGATTCGCAAACTTTTCTAATAGTACGCTTTTAAAATTTGTAAATCTGTGGTGAGTGTTTTTTTTTAAGCTAAAGTAAATGCCGTGAAAGCATATAGTTTTGAACTCTACTTTCAGACACAAAAGTTTTACCTCAAAATTGTCCCTTAATTAAACCTCATGAAAACTCAATTTGGTTTATTTTTGTTGCAAATAGTATAAAAATCATGAAACAAGATGTTATAATTGTTGGAGCGGGATTAGCGGGATTGTCTGCTGCCGTTCACTTGCACCGTCAAGGCCGAAAAGTGTTACTTCTAGAAGCAACTGATCGTCCAGGCGGACGCATAAAAACCGATTTACATGAAGGATATCTTTTGGACAGAGGATTTCAAGTGCTATTGACCGCCTATCCAGAAACTCAAACACTACTTAATTACACTGATTTAAACTTAAAAAAAATGCTTCCAGGAGCCACTGTGCTCTATGATGGCGGTATTTTTGAAATTGCAGATCCCTTCCGAAGACCATCGGCGGCATTTGCAACGCTTTTTGCTCCTGTAGGTACTTTAAAAGATAAAATTAATACCCTTTGGTTGAAAAACAGGTTGCAAAATTTAAGCATCGACGAAATTTTCGAACAACCAGAACAATCTACACAAAAGCAATTAACCGAATATGGTTTTAGTGCAAAAATGATTGCGCGCTTTTACCGACCATTTCTATCCGGGATATTCTTGGAAAATGATTTACTAACATCCCGACGTATGTTTGATTTTGTGATGAAAATGTTTTCTGATGGCGATGTTGCTGTTCCAGCATTAGGCATGGAGGAAATTCCAAAACAATTAGTCGCTATGCTTCCGCAAGGGAGTATTCAATGTCATACGAAAGTAACAGCTATTGATGGAAACAAGGTGACAACTGCGGATGGAAGCGTTTTTGAGGCCAACCAAATCCTTTTGGCAACGACCGCAAATACTCCTACCCACCAGTTTTTGCCAAAGCAAAAAATGACTTCGCATCAGGTTACAAACATCTATTTTGAAACCAATGAAGCACCTACTAAAAAAGCGGTGGTTTTATTAAATGCTTCCACCCAAAAGAAATGGGTCAATAATTTAACGGTTCTATCTAATGTTTCTGAAGCGTATGCTCCAAAAGGTAAAGTGCTTATATCGGTTTCTTTCAATGGAATTCCAGCTGTTGATGACGCTACTTTGGCTGAAAATATGAAAGAAGAATTGAAACAATGGTATGGCGAAAAAGTAAATTTATGGAAAATGCTGAAAGCCTATCGAATTGAATATGCTTTGCCAACTCAAGAAAGTGTACGAAATACGATTGATACTTCCGAAATAAAAATATCAGATACGCTATTTATTTGTGGAGACAACTTATTAAATGGTTCAATTAATGCCGCACTAAAAACAGGACGATTAGCCGCCGAAGCAATGATGAAATCTAAATAAATTAAAGCCTATCAAACAAAAACTATTTTCAAAATTAGAACAAGAAAAAAAACAAAATAAACGTACTAAAAAATCAACAACACCTTTAATAAAAATTAGTTTTTGAAATGCAATAAAGTAATCCAAATAAACTTTTTAAACAGTAGCCAAAACAGACAATGAAATTACTTATTTTTGTAAACTATTACCACCATTAAAAATAAGAATATTTTTTCATAAAGAGCTTCTTGATATCTATCAATTATACTTTTTGAAATGGCATACCTATTACTTTAGCTACAATAAAAAATATGAAATTAGTATATACCCTATTAGTTGCATTTGTCTTAAACACTGTTTATTCACAACCTACTGATGCCTACTTTGAAAAAATTAGAAATAATGAAGCGCAGTTAACTGCTTTTTTCTCCCAAATGCCAAAAGGAGGGGATTTACATCACCATTTTTCTGGATCTATTTACGCAGAGCCTTTATTGCAACATGCTATAAAAGAAGACTTTTACCTCAACACTGAGACAATGGATGTGCGCAAAGTCAAAGAAAATTCAGGGAATTGGTTATTATTTTCTTCGCTCAAAGCAAATGGTACTCTGAATATATTCAAACAAAAAATAATGCAAAAATGGTCTGTAAAGGACTATAATTATGTGGATTATCCATCCGATAAATTGTTTTTTGAATCTTTTATGAAGTTTGAACCGGCGATCAAAGGAAATTTTGGACAAGGATTATTGGAACTAAAAAATAGAGCCATTACAGAAAATGTAAGTTACATTGAAACTCAATTATCTACAATTCCAACAACGATGATTACCGATGATTTGACATCATTCAATATAAAGTTGCGAAAACTAGCTTTGGTAAAAAACGAAAAAGCAATCACTACATCATTGGATTCTGTTTTCAATTCGTTACTAAAGAAAAATGCGGAGTCCTATGCTAAAGACTTCAATACTAATTTTGTAGCCAAGATGCACAATGATTTAAAAATTGATGACAATCAATTTACCATGCGCTACCAAAATTTTGTATTGCGTTTTATGGAACCGGTAGATTTGTTCAAGAATTTGGTAATTGCGTTTATATCGGCAAATAATAGTCCGCTAGTGGCGGGTGTTAATATTGTTTCTCCCGAAGATGGTGAAACGGCGATGAACGATTATTGGTTGCACATGCTGATGTTCAAGTATTGTCATGCGCGCTATCCAAATGTGAAGTACGCGATGCATGCTGGAGAACTGACTCTTGGATTGGTATTACCCGAAGATTTAACTTGGCATATTGGCGCCGCTGTTTATACCGCAGGAGCCAATCGCATTGGGCACGGAGTAGATCTAGCTTATGAGAAAGATTCCTATAATCTACTGCGTTACATGGAAAAGAACTCCATTCCTATCGAAATTAATTTAGTGAGTAACGAATTTATTTTAAAAGTAAAAGAAAACCGCCACCCATTCTCCTTGTACAAAGAATTTGGCGTTCCTATAGTTATCAGTACGGATGATGCAGGAATTTTGCGAACCAATATGACCGAACAATATGTTTTATTAGCCAAAAGATACAAAGACGTTTCCTACTCAGATATCAAACAGTTTGTGTACAACAGCATCAATTATAGTTTCATAAAAGAAGCTGCTGTGAAAAAGCAATTATTAATTGACTTAGACACTAGATTTAAAACATTTGAAGCCAATTTTGCTGTAAAATAAAAAATTTTCAATCAATTTTTAACCTAAAAAAATCCGCTAAAGCGGATTTTTTTTAATTTGTAATGTACTCTAATAAATCTATTTTGGATTTAAAATCAATTCAATTCTTTTGATTGCATCTTCATAGTGGTATTTTGTTTCCGGTTGTACTATTTTAGTTTTAGCAATTGATAATGCAGCTTTCAAAGTAGTTAATTCTCCCCGAACCAATCCTCTTACATCTGATTGTGCTACATTATAATAGTCAGACGGACGACCAGATTTGATCTCTTCTTTCATTAGATAACTCATTCTTTCAATATAGGCACGTTGTAAATTTCTTCTATAAATAGTCACATTCGAACCTAAACTGGCTTCTTTCCAAATTCCTTTGCGCATATCACCCAGCAAATCCAATGCTTTATAATTAGCAGTACCCATAATTTCTGAATCTATTAATCGTCCCAATCGCTCAAAACTCAATAGTGCATTCAAATGTCTGGCTTGCAAATTTCGGAAAAGTTCTGTGTATCCTGCATAATCAATATTTTTTAAAGTGCTCACATTTACCAACCACGTTGGCGAAGCAAAAGCATTGGCTTGCAACCATTGCATCGCTTCTTGTTGCTTTGCTTTTGGTACAATATCGTAAATAGTTCCTTTTTGGTTTGGCTTTTTAGCAGCCTCGTAAACACCGCCTACATTAGTTACTACATGCCCTACATACCTACCCCAAACGTCTAACATTTCTTTATACAACTCCTCTAAATCTTCATAATTATTAGTCACATCACTAGTCCATTCTGATAAATGTGCCGCTACATATTGCAAGTTTTTAAGTCCGTAGGTACCAGCAGTCATTGAATTATTTCCAATATCTTCTGTTTGTGAAGTAGGGTCAAAACTACTACTTTGTTGCCCGTATTTATAGATTATATTCCCCGATTTTTCCATAATCCATCGGTCTAATGTAGGTACTTCTGCTTCTGGTGAGGTCGTATTTGGAATCACTCTATATCCCCAATTCGTAGCATAATGATCGTAAGGTCCCATTTGGCGGATAAAACGAACGTTTTTATCTCCGGGTTGAGCAATGTAGTTGAAACGAGCGTAATCCATCAAACTGGCTGCAATTCCGTTTTTCTGAGTAAAGTCTCCACTTCTATAATTTTCGGTATCATAGGCACAACTAGCACCCATATTATGAGGAAAACCTAGTGCGTGTCCTACTTCATGAGCAATAACCATACGCATCATCTCACCCATTTCAGCATCACTGGTATTTAATGTTCTTGCTGTTGGATTAGCAGCACCGGTTTCTAGCAAATAGCGATTTCTATACGAACGCAAATGGTTGTGGTACCAAATTACATCGCTCTCGATAATTTCTCCAGTTCTAGGATCAGAAACGCTTGGTCCAACCGCATTACGTGTCGTGCTCGCCACATAACGAATTACCGAATATCGAATGTCCTCTGGACTAAAATCAGGATCTTGTTCTTTCGTTGGTGCATCTTTGGCGATAATTGCATTTTTAAAACCTGCTGTTTCAAAAGGCTTTTGCCAATCTTCAATTCCTTGTTTGATGTACTTACGCAATTTTTCGGGTGTAGCAGGATCTAGGTAATAAACAATAGGTTTTATTGGCTCTACAAGTTCCCCTTTTGCATAAGCGACAGGATCTTTAGGCTCTAATCGCCAACGACGGATAAATGTTTTGTTATCAGATTTCAATTCATTACTTCCATAATCGATTTGATCCATCGTAAACCATCCCACACGCGGATCGGCCAATCGAGGTTGCATTAATTTTTCAGGCAATAAAATCATCGACTGATTCATTTGGATGCTTATTGTTTCTGAGTCTTCTTGAACCGGTGGTTTAGAGGCATTATACGTGAAATCCTGAATCACTTCAATATTCATTGGAAAACTTTTCATCGTATTGATAAAACTACGAGAATCATCCATGCCTTTTACTTTATATGTTTCTCTCATTTCTGCTGATAAACCGCTAATCGCTTTTACATCAGTTCCATAAAACTTAGTAACATCAATAACCGTATTTGCAGAATCTTTACTAAATGCAACGATATCGAATGCAAATAAGGTAGGCTCATAATTATTGGATTTAACCGAAATGCTAATTGGCAAACTGTCATTAGCAACTGCGCTGAAAGACTTTATCTTAATCAAGATTTTATCTTGAAAACGTTGCCAAACAATTAGTTGTTCATTTGTCTCTGAACCAGCATTTACATACCCGCCACCTAAATTTGAAGGCAGTTTTGACAACCGACTCACTAAAAGCATGTCTTTATCCAAGTACTTATTCGGAATTTCGAAAAAATACTTTTTGTCTACTTTGTGCACTGTAAACAAACCCTCATCGGTTATAGCATCTTTTGTAATTACTTTGCTATACTCCTTGATAGTTGTCTCTGGTTTCTTTTCAGGAGGTGGCGCTACAACAGCATTTTTATCTTTTTTCTTTTTCGATTGCGCAAATTGAGTAGTAGGTATTAGCATTGCAGTAGCAAGTGCTGTTAAAATGAAAAATTTCTTCATTTACAGGTTTTTTAGTGGTTAATCAATACCAAAAATAAATTTTAGTCGCTGTAAATTAAATAGTATTCAAGGGTTTAACTTTTAATTAACAAAATGAAAACCAGTCAAAAATTTCATACCAAAAGAAACAATACTGTTTTACTGCATCCCTTCATTTTTGATTCTACCAAATAACAAAACTCTAAATAAATACAAACTACTGCACCACGCAGCATTTCCTGTTGTTTTACTCAGAACCAAATAGTTGTTGCCTACAATTTTTTTTGTTTCATGAGATCCTATGAAAGGTACATCTATTATTGAACCGCCTTAGTCGAAGTGCCTACTGTCAAGTAGATGTGGGTATTTGGATGCAAAAACTCTATTCGGGTTTGCTGCTTGTTTATTCTCATTTCTACTCGCTCTTGCTCATTTTCTAAAGTGTAACTTGTGTAATTTTTGTCTGAAGGAAATACACTTGAATTAATAATTTTATACTTCATTTTAGTAGAAGTAAGAAAGAAAACTACCTCTCGTTTTTGTGTATCAAGGAATACAAAAGAGTATTCATTACCAGAAATATTGCACTCACCCTGCTTAAAAGGCTTCTCATCTACACAATACCGTTGTACGTTAAACACCTGTTCTTGAGCATAAATAGAGCCCGTAAGCAAGAACACAAAAATTAATTTTTTCATATATTGTACTGATTTCAATATCCGAAATTGGATACCACTTACGCATTGCAAAAGATAAGCCACAATCTTTTTTAAAGTAAAATAAAAAAGAGACTCTACACCTTTTTCAAATGAATTGTACTAAAGAATGCCATAAAATAGGCTTATTTACTTATTGCATCTCGGTTTTTATTTGTATTTTCGATTTTCAAAAATCTAAAACTTTCTTGTTTAAATAAAAGTGATAGTGATACGGAAACAATAAAAAAATACAAATGACTTCATTTAGCAAAGAATTATCCTTTCGTTGGTCTGATTTAGACCCTAATTTTCATGTTCGACACAGTGCTTATTATGATTTTGGTGCCCAGCATCGTATAGAAATTCTAGAGAGTCTTGGTTTAACGATGAGCGTAATGCAAACGCAAGGCTTTGGTCCCATTTTGTTTAGGGAAGAATGTGTGTTTAGAAAAGAAATAAAATTGGGTGATACCATTTTCATGCACACCAAAAGTTCTAAAGTAAATGCCGATGCTTCGCGCTGGTCGATTGTTCATGAATTCAGAAATGACAAGAACCAACTTTGTGCAACTATAACTGTAGATGGCGCTTGGATGGATTTAAAACTAAGAAAGTTGGCAGCACCAACACCTGAAATTGCAAAAGAAGCACTTAGTGTTTTTCCTAAAAGTGAAGGATTTGAAAGCAATTAAGCTGGGAAATAAAACACTCCATATCCTAAAAAAGTATAAGCGAAAAATTAAAGAAAAGTGTACCTATTATAAATCTTTAGAAACTAATTAAGACACATTACTGATCATTTTTATCTAGTAATTTTACAATATTTTTTTTGAATTTTATAATTTATTACAATTTCAATTTTTGATCTTTGTGCGTAATTCCATTTCTAGATTAGAGTACCATTCCTTTTTAAGTTGGTTCTTTAAAAAAAAACACACCTCATTTGAAAAGATATTTAAAGAAAAGTTTGAAAATTTTCCTTTGGATAATAGGATTTATTGTTCTGTTGTTCGTAGTACTCTTCGTAGTTATTCAAATACCATCTGTTCAAAATTATGCTAAAGATAAAGCAGTAACTTATCTAGAAGGTAAAATAAAAACGAAAATAAAAGTCGATAGCCTTTCTATTGCCTTTCCAAAAAAAGTAGTTCTTACTGGGGTATACTTTGAAGACCAAAAAAAAGACACTCTTTTTGCTGGAGAAAAACTAGCTGCGGATATCAGTCTTTTGCAGTTAATCAACAATAAAATAGAAATCAATTCCTTAGAATTAGTCGGTATTTCAGCAAATTTAAATAGAGATACTAAAGCCGTTTTTAATTTTGATTATATCGTAAAAGCATTTGCTGCGCCAGAAAAACAAAAGAGTGATTCACCACCCATGCAGTTTTCTGTAGAAGAAATTAAGCTCGACCGCATCCAGTTTAAGTATACGGATGCTGTTACAAAAAATAATCTTTATGCCAATTTAAAGCATTTTGAAACGAAAATTAAAACATTCGATTTAAACGAAATGAGCTTTGAAATTCCTAAAGCTAAAATCAACGGATTAAAATTGAAATTAAAGCAAGGTTTAGTTCAAATTTCCAATGCGACAAAAGTGGCAGCCATAAAAAATGAACCAGAATCCATCTTAAAATTAAAGTTAGGTGAAATTGATTTGGCAAAAATTGATTTCGATTATGAAAGCGAAGAAACCAAGCTTTCGACTCATTTTTATTTAAAAAAACTACTCGCCAAAATTGATAAAATTGACCTCAACAATCAATTTGCCATTGTTGATCTCTTGGAAGTAACAGGTGTAGAAGGTACTTTGGCTTTGGATCCATTGGATAAAATTCGACAAAAAAAACAAACTACTTCTACGGATTCGAACAACTGGAATATCAAAATTAAGGAGACTAATTTCGAACGATTTAATTTCCGTTACGACAATAATACTGTTGCAGCAGTTAAAAAGGGTATCGATTACAACCACCTGAATCTTACCCATGTGAACTTACAAGTTGAAGAATTGAATTACAATCCGGAAAATATTTCAGGTATTGCTAATTCATTACAAATGAAAGACCAAAGTGGATTGAATATTCAAGCATTCAAAGGAGAATTTTTCTATGGTAAGAAAAATGCTTTTGTTAAAAAATTATACTTAAAAACTCCTCAAACAGAACTAAGAGATGAAATTAGAATTGGGTATCCTTCTATTGAGTCACTTGCTAAAAATCCAGGAGAATTAGGACTTATTGCTAATTTGAAAAAAAGCAAATTGGGAATTAAAGATATTTTACTTTTTGCTCCTACTTTGAATACTGTGAATCCCTTTATGAGTAATCCCAATGCAATACTGATGATTAATGGTACTGTAAAAGGAAAATTAAAAAACATTGAATTCCCAAATATCGAAATTAGTGGAATAGGAACAACTACGGTAGCTGTAAGCGGAAGAATCATTGGTTTACCAGATGTAAATAAAGCGTATTTTGACTTGGATATTAAAAACTTACAATCTAATTCGAAAGATTTTGTTGGCTTTTTGCCAAAAGGTACCATTCCAAATTCTATTCAATTACCTTCAAAATTCAATGCCAAAGGTTTTTTTAGAGGAACCATTGCTGATTTTAGTACGAATATGAACCTGGTAAGCAGTTTTGGAAATGCTAAAATCAAAGCGAAATTCGACCAAAGCAGAAAAAATTATGAGAAATATGATGCCCAAACAGAGCTCAAGAACTTTGATTTAGGGAAATTTATAAAAAATGATTCTATTGGAAAAGTAACCCTAAAAGCCAACATAAAAGGAACTGGATTCAATCCAAAAACAGCCACCGCTTCAGTAAACGCAACAGTTCAAAAAGCGTATTACAACAAATACACGTATAGAAATCTTGCTGTAAAAGGAGCCATTCGCAACGGAAACTTTAATGCGACTGCAGTTGCCAAAGATCCCAATCTAACGTTTGATTTGGTAAGTAGCGGAAGTTTCAAGGACAAATATCCTACTGGAAAACTAAAACTGAATGTGGATATTGCTGATTTAGAAAAACTAAATCTGCATGCTGGCCCATTAAAATTGAGAGGTGTTGTAGATGCTGATATCCAATCGGCAAGTCTAGATTACCTCAACGGAACGGTTTATGCACACAACATTACCATCGTAAATGCTAAAGAAGAATTTGTGATTGATTCTATCAGCGCAGTGGCAACATCGAGCTCGGAAAAGAACACATTGGTATTGAAATCACCGTTTTTGGATGTTGAGGCTGATGGAAAGTACAAGTTGTCAAAAATAGCGACTGCTTTGTCAAATTCTATTGCTACATATTATAATAGCGCGTCAAATTTTAGAAAAACAGCAGTTGAGAAACAAGAATTTGTTTTTAAAATTGGTGTAAAGTACAGTCCAATTTTACTTAAACTTATTCCTGAATTGAAAAGTCTGGAACCAATAAATATTCAAGGAAGATATAATTCTGTTAACGACTCTATTGTTTTGAATGGTACAATTCCAAAATTAATTTATGGAGAAAACACCATCACAAATGCTGTCCTTAAAGTTGACACAAAAGACAATGCAATAGTGTACAGCTTTGTAGTTGATGACATTCAAAACAAACAAATACAATTGCCTCACACAAGCATTACCGGTAAAGTACAAAAAAATATTGTGGATTATACGGTGCAATTAAAAGATGCAAAGGATAAAGAAAGATACTTAATTGCAGGAACATTAAAAGCTACCAACGGAAACAACGATATCAATCTTAATCCAAATAATTTACTGCTGAACTATGAATCTTGGAAAATAACACAAGATAATTTAATTCGCTTTGGTAAAAACGGTATTTATGCTGATGACTTCAAATTGAGTAAAGAAGGTAGTCAAATTAGTCTACAATCACAATCGCAGCAAAGAAACGCTCCGCTAGCAATTGATTTTAAAGACTTCGATATAAAAACCATTACCAGTTTTGTAGAAAAAGGGGATTTACAGATGAGCGGTAAAATCAATGGAAATGCGTTGGTCAAAAATATAAGCACTACACCTCTTTTTACTTCGGACTTAAACATTGAAAATTTTACTTTCAAAAAAGACACTGTCGGAAACATTAGCATCAAAGTAAATAATGCAATTGCAAATCAATATGACGCTGTAATTGCCATTACTGGTCAGGGAAATCAAGTTAATCTAGAAGGGAATTACAAAACTAAAGACAGCAGTTTTGATATGGATCTAGATATTGATAAATTGAATTTAAAAAGTATTCAAGGTTTTACACTTGATAATATTACGGAAAGCACAGGATTCTTAAATGGGAATTTTAAAATTACGGGCAATACAAATCAGCCTAAAGTATTTGGAGAATTAAAGTTCAATGAAATTGGTTTTAAAGTGAAGCAGCTCAATGCCGCATTCAATTCTTTGAATGATAAAATTGTATTTACAAACGATGCTATTCTTTTTGATAATTTTATAATCAAGGATGAAAAAAACAATGATCTAGCCATAAACGGAAAAATTGATAGTGCTAATTTCAGTAATTTTGGCTTTGACTTAGCCATCGATGCTGATAATTTTAAAGCAATTAATTCGAAAGAAAAAGACAATGCTTCCTATTACGGCGAATTGTATTTGGACAATCATTTGAAACTATCTGGGAATTTAGACAATCCTATTGTAGAAGGAAATATCAAAATTAATAAAGACACAAAATTTACTATTGTTATACCGCAGTCAGACCCTTCAATTGCGGATAGGGAGGGAATTATAGAATTTATCGATCAAGACAATCCTAAATTAGCAAGCACTATCTCTTTGGACGAGTTAAAGAGTGAAATGGACATCAAAGGTATCAATGCATCAGTAAATATTGAGATCGATAAAGATGCCGAACTATCACTGGTTATTGATAAAGCAAATGGGGATTTCCTAAAATTAAAAGGAGAAGCGCAATTAAACGGCGGTATTGATCCATCAGGAAAAACGACATTGACCGGAAGATATGAATTATCTGAAGGTAGTTATGAAATGAATTTTAATGCAATCAAAAGAAAATTCGACATTAAAAAAGGCAGTTACATCCTGTGGACTGGAGAACCAACAACAGCGGATATCAATATTACTGCAGTCTACAAAACAGAAGCCGCTCCCCTTGATTTAATAAATGATCAATTAGGAGATGTAACTGCTGAAATAAGAAATACGTACAAACAAAAAATTCCTTTTGAAACCGAATTAAAAATGACTGGTGATTTGATGAAGCCAAACATTTCATTTGACATTATTTTACCGGAGGGCAACAATAGTGTTTCTACGGAAATTATCAATGCAACGCAAGCCAAATTGACACAATTGCGTCAACAACCAGACGAGTTAAACAAGCAAGTTTTTTCCCTACTGTTATTGAATCGATTTATAGGAGAAAATCCTTTTGCTAGTGAAACTGGTATTGCCAGCGTGTCCTCGATTGCAAGGGAAAGCGCCAGTAAAATTTTATCGCAGCAATTGAATAACTTAGCGGGTGATTTAATTGAAGGCGTAGAATTGAATTTTGATTTGAATACCTCAGATGATTACACTACTGGTCAACGCGAAAACAAAACTGATTTAAGCATAGGAATTTCAAAGAAATTATTGAATGATCGATTAAAAGTCACTTTGGGAAGTAGTTTTGGGATAGAAGGTCCACAGCAAGTGAATCAAAACGCTAATAATATTGCTGGTGATGTTTCTATTGATTACCTACTTTCTAAAGATGGAAGATATAAAATGCGAGCCTACCGCGTTAATAAATACCAAGTAGCCTTGCAAGGAGAAGTTGTAGAAACTGGAATTGCTTTTATAATCACCTTGGATTACAATAAATTCAGTGAGCTGTTTCGCAAAAATGAAGCGAAAAAAGCAAAACAAAAACAGAAAAAGAATTAAATAAAGTAGGTTTAAAATGTGCCTTTTGGCACTAAATATTGGTAGGAAAAATATAAATTTCAAACAAAAATGTCCCGTAGGGACTATACCATTTTGGCAAATACATATACACAAATACATATTCATTTTGTCTTTGCAGTAAAATTTAGAGATGGTAGTATAAATTCTCAATGGAAAAATACTCTTTATAAATATATAACAGGAATTATTCATAACAACAATCATAAGTTATTGGCAATTAATGGAACCTCAGATCATATTCATATTTTGATTGGACTTAGACCTTCACAATCTATTTCTGACTTAATGAAAGATTTAAAACAAAGTTCTTCAAAGTGGATTAATGAGAATAAATTAGTTAAAGGACATTTTGAATGGCAAGAAGGCTATGGCGCTTTTTCACATAGTAAATCACAAATAAACAAAGTAATAGATTACATTGATAATCAAGAATCTCATCATAAAAAGTTAACTTTTAAAGAAGAATACTTAGATTTTCTTAAAAAATTTGAAGTTGATTATGATGAGAAATTTATTTTTAAAGAATTGATTTAGAATAAGTATAGTACCTACGGGACATAGAAATAATTATATCGTTTACTACCAATATTTAGTTCCTAACGGAACAATAATAACAACAAATATTATATGAACAAGAGCCATTTATTATATTTTCTTTTTTTAGCATTGTTCGCTTCATCGTGCAGCAATACCAGATTTCTGCCCGAGGGAGAACTATTGTATACTGGCGCAAAAGTTACCGTTGAAGGAAAAGACGTGTCTAAAAAAGAAAAAAAAGCGTTAAAAACAGCATTAAAAGAAGTTCTTAGACCAAAGCCAAATTCCTCGATTTTAGGATTACGACCTAAATTATACATCTATAATTTGGCTGGGACGCCAAAGAAAGAAAAAGGATGGCGCTACTGGTTGAGAACCAAGGTAGGCGAAGCTCCCGTTTTATACAGTCAAGTAGATTTAGAATACAACAAAAGTGTTTTACAAAACTTTGCAGAAAACAGTGGTTATTTCAATACAAGAACATCGGCAGATTCAACCCGACATGGTAAAAAAGCAACCGCAGAATATAACGTAAAACCAGGGAAACAATATAAAATTAAAGAAATAAAATTCCCTACAGATTCCTCTATAATTTCAACTGCGGTTCGCAATACCAGAAGAAGAAGTCTGCTAAAAGAAAAAGAAGGTTATAGTCTTGCTGTTATTAAAGAAGAAAGAATTCGTATTGACGCCAGACTAAAAGAAAAAGGATTCTTTTATTTTAATCCTGATTACCTCAAAGTACAAGTAGATACAACTGTGGCTGATCATCAGGTGGATCTTATTGTAAAGGTAAAAGACGAAGCTCCAAAACTGGCTGAGACACCATACAAAATCAATAAAATCATCGTTTATCCCAACTATTCCATAGGTTCTGACAGTGTGAAAACTAATATGGATTCCATAAAAAAATACAATGACTTAACTATTATAGATAAGGAGAATTTATTTAAACCGCGCATTTTTGATCGAGCATTATATTTCAAAAAAAATGATTTATACAACCGTAGCAATCATAATCTGTCGTTAAACCGTCTCGTAAACTTAGGCACATTCAAGTTTGTAAAAAACCAATTTAAGGTTTCTGATACTACGGGCAATTATCTCGATGCATACTATTTTTTAACTCCTTTACCTAAAAAATCAATCCGATTAGAACTCTTGGCCAAAACGAATTCTGCTAATTACACCGGAACCGAACTCAATTTAAATTGGAGCAACCGAAATACGTTTAGAGGAGCAGAATTACTTACCATTTCAGCTTTTGGAGGAGTTGAAGTACAAGTATCTGGACAAAACAATGGATTTAATGTCTACCGAATTGGAACCCAAGCTGATTTAGTTTGGCCAAGATTAGTTGCCCCTTTTAAACTCAATTCGCCCAGCGGTTTTGTACCCAAAACTAAAGCTACAATAGGCTATGAGTTTCAAAACAGAACTAAATTATATTCCCTTCAAACTTTTAAAGGTTCCTTTGGATATTTATGGAAAGAAAATGAACGAAAGGAACATGTTTTGAATGTTACTGAGATAACATACGCTAGTCCAAGAAATGAAACACCTCTATATCAGGAGCAAATTGCCGCAAATGAATCCCTTGGAAAAGTAATTGAAAAACAATTGATTTTTGGACCAACCTACTCCTATACCTACACCAATACGTTACAAAAAAGAAAGAAAAACACCTTTTATTATAAAGGAACAATCGACTTAGCAGGAAATGTGGCAGGTTTAGTTTCGGGTGCAAATATTCGAAAAGGTGATACTATTAAATTATTCGATGTTCCGTTTAGTCAATTTATCAAAATAGAAAGTGATTTTAGACATTATTATAAGTTAGGACCTGATTCTCAAATAGCAAGCCGAATTATCGCAGGTGCTGGATTTGCTTATGGAAACTCTCGAGAAATGCCCTTTATCAAACAATTCTTCATTGGTGGCACCAATAGTTTACGCGCTTTTAGAGCACGTTCTATCGGACCGGGAAGTTTTGACGGTGCTTCAACAAATACCAATACGTTTTTACCCGATCAATCTGGTGATTTAAAATTGGAATTCAATACCGAATACCGAGCTAAAATTTACGGATTAGTTAAAGGAGCTCTATTTATAGATGCTGGGAACATATGGCTATTGAATGAGAATCCAGATAAACCTGGAGCTACTTTTTCGAAAAAATTTCTGAGTGAAATAGCCGTAGGAGCTGGTGCTGGATTGCGTTTTGATTTCTCATTTTTGATACTGAGAACAGATCTTGCCTTCCCTATTCGAAAACCATATTTGCCCGATGGTAATCGTTGGGTTTTAGACCAAATCAGTTTTGGAAACGGTTCGTGGCGTAAAGAAAATTTAATTTTCAATTTGGCTATTGGCTATCCATTTTAAAACAATACAATCTGGATAAAAAAAAGAGCACGAAAATACCGTGCTCTTTTTGTATAATAACTAATCAAGGCGTAAAATCTTTTTTTGTGCCGTTAGGTACTAAATATTGGTAGTAATTGGGTTTAAAATTTGTTAGCGTGCCGTAGGTACGCAACATTTATGGTTTTGTTGCGTACCTACGGCACGCTAAATTCGCTTCAAATGTTGTGTTTTTTTTTACCAATATTTAGTACCTAACGAGCCAATTTAACTATTAATTCCCATAATAAATTATCCAGTTTTAGTTTACCAAGAATAAGGCATTGCTAAATAATAAAATTCCGTTTTCCCAGAAACCTCTAAATAACGGATTATCTACCATGTAAATAACTGCTCCATTTCCCTTTTTATCTACAGCAAAACTTACCGTATTGTTTAGTTTCTTTTTAATTTCATTACCGACAAATCCATAACTTTTATACTCTTTTAGTACATACACAACATTTATTGCTTTTTTCAACAATGAATAATGCCTGTCATCTGTTTTTAGACTAAAATATTTATCTCCCAAACCAAAAGACATTGGATGTGTTTTATTCAACAAATTCTCGATGATGGCACCAGGAATTGATTTCGATATGTACCTTCGTTCTGTTTCTTGGAAATCTAAAAAGCGCTCTTTTAACGCCTCTTCTTCAGCTTCTTTTTCAGAACTTAATTTTTCTTCCTCCGAAGCAAAGGGACTCAAAGCATATCCTTCTTTACCTTCAAATAAGCTCAATGCACTATTCATCGCAATCAATTTTCCACCGTTATTTACCCACGCTCCAATTTGTTTTTGTTGCTCATCGGAGAAATCATAATAGCCATCAGGTAAAATCAAGGTATTGTAATCGTATAATTTAATTCTTTTCAAATTATCAGCATCAACTACACTTACGGAATACCCCAATGTTTCTTCTAAGTAGTACCAAACAGCACCAAATTCAGTAGACCCGACTCCTTTTCCTGATAATAGTACAATTTTAGGCGCTTTTAGTAAATTAAAATTCTCGCCTCCTACATCTTTTGAGTTAGATGAAAAACCAGTTAAAATGTAATTAAAATCTGTTTTTATTTTTACCAATTCTGTTATCGTTTTTTCAAAATCGACTACTTTGGGATTATCAGTTTTTGTAACCAGCAAACCACCTGGTTCCACGGTTTGATCACCGAAAACTGCTTTTTTCATAGCAGAACGTACTTTGATATTATTTTGGTGCAACAAGGACAAAACCTGAGCTGATACTCTATTATTCCAAGGAATATGAAACGCGTATACATTTTGAGGAATCGTTTTTTCTTGTATTGCTATGGACGCTTTTGTTTTGATAGCAATACTATTTTTCAACGCATAGCCTTCAACTCCATACGCCAAGGGCAACGCCCAAGCGGTGATATCATAGGATAAACTGTCATTCAGCTTTTGATTCGGTTCAAAAAGTACTTGTGCAAAAACAGCTTTTTGTTGGTCTACTTTTACAATTAAATCATTAGGTTCAATCGTGAAATCTTTCTCTGCTTTGGTATAATAACTAAATCCCGAAGTTTTTTGACTCGCATCAGCATAACTGAATTCAACATTATTCTTTTTCAACAAATCCGCCATTTGAACTAACTTCGGATTGTTTTTCATTACATACATTTTATAATTTCCCTTCACTGTTTTTCGGGAATTATTCATAAAACCTCTGAATCCTTTCAGCAAAACATCTGCTTGGGCTGCTGCGGATTCTACGACCGTTAATACTGCCGTTGCATGATGTGTCAGTCGATCTTCGATCGTTAAATTGATGCCGTTACTCATCACAACTTCTCTTCCCGCTCCTATTCCGCCTTGTTCCAATGTCATTCCAACCGCTCCGTTGTAAGTAGGATAGGTATCGCCATAACTGGGATAAAACAAATCAAATCGCTCTCCTGTGTTGTACATCCAGTTTTGAGCATCAAATTTTTTAGAAATATTTTTACCAAGAGTGTAATGAAAATCTTTTTGATACTTTTCAATGTATTCGTGCAAAGGCTCTGCTGATGGTGGAAAAAAATACGGAGAATCGTATCCCATTTCATGTACATCTGTATGAACTTGTGGCATCCATTGGTTATACAAAGCAATTCGCTGCTGAGACTCCGCTTGTGTTTGCCAAGCCCAGTCTCTATTTAAATCGAAAATATAGTGGTTGTATCTCCCACCAGGCCACTCTTCCATGTGTTCTCTATCTGACAATTCTGGATGCGTTTTCTTCCCTGAAATTTCTCGTAACCAATTTCCGTATCTGGAATATCCATCGGGATTGATGCACGGGTCTAGGATCACAATTGTATTTTCTAACCACTTTTTAGTCTCAGCATTCGAAGGATTTACTAATTCGTATGCTACCGTCATAGCGCTTTCAGTTCCTGCAAATTCGTTTCCGTGAACATTAAAACTCAACCATACAATTAGTTTATCGCCAATCATTTGCGATTTATTTTGGGACAAACCAATGGCTGCTAAATTGTTATTTCGTATTTGTTCTAAATTGGCTAAGTTCTCCGGACTAGAAATAAAATAGACACTCAAATCCCTTTGCTCTGGCGTTATACCATACTTCTGATGTTTGATTAAAGTGGACTTTTCCGTAAGATGTTTGAAATAATTTTCAGCTTGATGGTAATAGGTAATTTGTTTTCCGTAATTGGGTAAAAACTGAGATGGACTTTGCACTTGCGAATGGGCAATTGATACAAAAGTTAGCATTAGATAAAAAGAAAAAACAGTCTTTTTCATATTATTTTAGGTTAGTTATGCTTCAAAAATAGCCATTTACGAACTATTGCACAAGCTAAATCTCCGATTAGTTACATATTGATTATCCTAAGCCTCAATTTTTTATTAATTCATTTTTTGTTGAAGAATACTAAAAATAGAGCACCTTTCGTTATAAAATAAACAATAATAGTAAGTTTTGGATTAGTATCCTTGCTACATTCTATTATATTTGCAAACAACAAAATTCACACTACAGATGGAAGAATGTATCTCAGTTTTTGACATGCTAAAAATTGGTGTTGGGCCTTCAAGCTCACACACATTAGGGCCTTGGAGAGCTGCAGAGCGGTTTCTTGGCGAATTGCGAAGCAAAAATTTATTTCCTAAAGTCGAGCGCGTAAAAATAGACTTATACGGTTCCCTTTCCTTAACCGGAAAAGGTCATGCCACTGATTTGGCAGTAATGCTAGGGTTAAGCGGACAGGATCCAGAATACATTCCAGTGGAAAATATTGATGCGATAATAAAATCAATTGAAACGAAAAACGAAATCAATTTAGGTAATGAAAAACTAGTTCCTTTTTATTTCCTGCAAGACATTGTTTTCAATAAAAACTTCCTTCCTTTTCATGCCAATGGACTGACTTTTACGGCGTATATGACAGATGATAGTGAGTTCGTTTCTACATTTTATTCAATTGGTGGCGGATTTGTGGTCAAAGAAGAACGCATCAACGCCAAGAAGAAAATAGAAATAAAATGTGCTTTTCCTTATCCGATTGAGAAAGCAGCCGAACTATTGACGATCTGTAAAACAGAAAATAAATCCATTTCAGAAATCGTTTATGAAAATGAAAAATCGATGCGCACCGAAGCAGTTATCGATCATGAATTGATACGCATTTGGAAAACAATGCTCGAATGCATGTACATTGGTTGCCATTCAGAAGGGATTCTTCCAGGAGGTTTAAACGTACGCCGCAGAGCTTTTGATATGCACCAAAACCTCATCGGTTTAGCCAATTATGATTCGCCTCAAAGCTGGCTCGAAGAAATTCGTAAAACCGAGGTGAAGTTTCGCCAAATCTTACAATGGGTAAGTTGTTTTGCCTTAGCTGTAAATGAAGTCAATGCAGCTTTAGGTCGCGTGGTTACAGCACCAACTAATGGTAGCGCAGGAGTTATTCCTGCCGTTTTAATGTATTATTTAGTCATTGAAAACCACAATGCTGGTGAAAAAGAAATCAAACAGTTCCTTATGGTTGCTGGTGAGATAGGTAGTATTTTCAAAAAAGGTTCAACCATATCTGCAGCAATGGGTGGCTGTCAAGCCGAAATAGGTGTATCATCTGCCATGGCAGCGGCGGCTTTGTGCGAATTGATGGGCGGAACTCCCGAACAAGTTTTAATGGCTGCCGAAATCGCGATGGAACATCACTTAGGATTGACTTGTGATCCTATTGGTGGTTTAGTTCAGATTCCTTGTATTGAAAGAAACACAATGGGCGCAATAAAAGCCATCAATGCAGCTGAACTTGCGCTACAAACCGATCCGAAAAATGCTAAAGTACCTTTGGATAAAGTGGTAGACACGATGTGGCAAACCGCAAAGGACATGAACAACAAGTACAAAGAAACATCCGAGGGTGGATTGGCAATTGCCGTAAATATGGCAGATTGCTAACCAAAAAAACACCAAAATTCAAATTTCAAAAATTTAAATGTATTATCCATTGAAATTCAAGTATTTACATTAAATTTGATTTTAAATTTTAAATCAAAAGCCATGGAAATCAATTGGATTATTGTTAGTGTTTTGGCTTTCTTTGTAGTTGTATTTATTATTTTTTTAATCAAAGAAAATCAAAAAGCCAAAAAAAAGTACACCCATTTTTTAAATTCTGATTTCAAAAAAGCAGAAGAAGTAGAAACAGATTTGAATGACGACATCTATTAATTTGTTCTTTTTTAAATTACTTCCTATGTATACGATTGATTGAAAATGAAAATAATTTTGAAAAATTTAAATCGAATTCTAATTCAATTCATCATTCCACATAATTTTTTTGTTTGAAAAAATATTAAAATGAAATAGCTAATGATGTAGTTAAAAATACATTTTGATTGTTAGGTAAATTATTTTTCACAAAGATGTCTTCTTTACTGCTTAAGGATCTAGCTTCTATTCTGAAGATTAGATTATCAGTTGGTAAATAATCAAAATTTGCGGAAAAACCATACGTTTTAAATCCGTTTGGAGTTGTTGATGCAATAATAACTCCTTTTTCATCACTATAATATTCAGCTCTGGCAGCCAACTGTATTTTAGCTGTAGGCTTAATTTGAGCAATTACTACCGGTGAAAACCAAACATCATTTTTATCACTTTTATATGCGTTTTGTTGCGCTCCAATATCAAAACCGGCATGGATAGTTACTTTTTCAGAAACATTGAGCAGTGCATAAAAGTTATTAAAATAGCGCCATTTTCTATCAATATCAGGTTTCTCATTCCCTAAATAAGTACTCCAATTTAAGGTAATTAAAGACGATGGTTTAAAAGTTACCTGCGTTGCAAAAGCGGGTGTTTGATTACCTTCAATTTTCTGGATTCGTTGCCAGCCGTTTAAATACATCGCAGCCAAATACCATTTTTCATTTTTTGAAGTATAGCTAATTTTCAATCCTGCTTCATAATAAGGTGAATTATCCGCTAAAATACTCCTAGTCAATGCCATACAATCTTTTCCAATAGTACTTTCGAAACCAATATGTGATGGCATAATCCCCATATCAATCCATAAATTATGCTTTTTAGAAATCTTTACACCTATGTTGGCTTCGTATATATTTTGCAATAAAGGCTGTTCCGAGGCCAAATTATACTGAGGATATGTCCCCACCATTAAAGCAAAATTCCCTCGAACATTATTCTTTTCATAATTCACTTTTATCAATCCTAAATTTAAATTGACTTCGTTGTGTTTGTTATGACTGTAAATAAATCCCGGTCTTTCATGATTGCTAGGTTTACCAAAATCATAGCTGTAATACATTTCTAAATATCCAGAAAAGGTGAATGAATTTGGTTCTTTTTCGATTTCCTGTGCATTCACTGTTACTAATCCGAAAAAAATTAAAGCGGTAATTATTATTATTTTCATTTTTATTATTTGATATTTGCAATATACACGGTATTACTTAAAGTTAAATCATTGAAATCCGTTAAATTGATTTTTTTTTATAAAAAAATCATACTCCAGTGAACAGTATAAATAATTGATGCATTACTAAGAAAAAGAAAAAAGAGAATAACGATATAATTTTAAAATACAAGTCGAGTATTTATACTTACCCATAATCAACAATTGGTGATTACTTCCTTCGTGTATCAATCAAATGAATGATTTTCCAACTGTTATCTTTTCTAAAAAGCGTAAAAGCATTCACACCTTTGTGACTAAATTTTTCGTTCACATAAAACTCATAAGGTGTCCAAGCATGCGCCATACTCCCATCTACTTGAATAGCATAACTCAGAATTTTTTCCTGAAACTTCACTTCTATCGGAATAGAACCAATCGATTTAAAAAAAGCTTTCGGGCTTTCATTGGATAATTTAATTCCTTTAGCATTCTCACTTATGGATTGTAAAATCATAGTTTCATCACAAAGTCCTTTTAATTGGACTGTATCTTTGGCATGAAAAGCCTCAAAAAAAGTCTCTACTACTTTTTTAATTTCTTGATTTTGAGCCTGCAAACTTACCGATAGAAACAAGGCAAGCATTATTAAAACTTTACGCATAACTATTTTATTTAATTAATTTGACCACCAAAGAAACATTACTATACATTTTTGAGTTAAAAATATACATTTTATTACCTTTACGATCTTAAAAAAACAAATATGTCAGTCGCTAAAAAAGATTACAAAAGGATTACTACAAAATCATTGATAGAAATGAAAGCCAATGGCGAGAAAATATCGATGCTTACCGCTTATGACTTTACGATGGCAAAGATAGTCGATACGGCAGGAATTGATGTGATTTTAGTAGGCGACTCGGCATCAAACGTAATGGCTGGTCACGAGACTACCTTACCTATAACTTTAGACCAGATGATTTATCATGCATCGTCTGTGGTACGGGCAATTGAAAGGGCATTGGTTGTTGTAGATTTGCCTTTTGGGAGTTATCAATCTGACCCTAAAGAAGCATTACGATCTTCGATTAGAATCATGAAAGAAAGTGGCGGTCACGCTGTAAAACTGGAAGGTGGAAAAGAAATTAAAGAGTCAATCAAGAAAATATTAAATGCGGGAATTCCAGTTATGGGGCATTTGGGTTTAACCCCACAATCGATCTATAAATTTGGAACCTATACTGTTAGAGCGAAAGAGGACGAAGAAGCGGATAAACTTATTGAAGATGCCAAATTATTAGAACGTTTGGGTTGTTTTGCATTAGTATTAGAAAAAATTCCTGCGCATTTAGCTGAAAAAGTGGCGCAAAGTATTGCAATTCCAGTAATTGGTATTGGAGCTGGTGGTGGTGTAGATGGTCAGGTTTTGGTAATTCACGATATGTTAGGAATGAATAATGAATTTAGTCCACGATTCTTAAGAAGGTATATGGATTTATATGACGGAATGACAAAAGCCATTGGACAATATGTTGCCGATGTAAAATCAAGTGATTTTCCGAATAGTAGTGAGCAATATTAAGGCCCTAAACCCAAAGGAAGATTGAAAAATGAAAATACTATCCAATAAAAACAATCTGCAAATTCTGCACGAAGACAACCACCTAATTGTCGTAAATAAACGAGTTGGCGATATTGTGCAAGGTGATAAAACGGGTGACAAACCTTTATCTGATGTGGTGAAAGAATACATCAAAGATAAGTATAACAAACCTGGCGAAGTTTTTCTGGGTGTAGTGCATCGCTTGGACCGCCCTACAACAGGAATAGTAGTTTTTGCGCGAACCAGCAAAGCGTTAACACGAATGAATGAATTATTCAGTAACCGCGAAACTCAAAAAACGTATTGGTGTATTGTCAAAAACAAACCGGTTGCATCAGAAGATAAATTGGTTCATTATTTAAAAAGAAACGAAAAAAACAATACTTCAAAAGCCCATCTAAAAGAAGTTCCTGAAAGTAAAATAGCCAGTTTAGATTATAAAATCATCAAAGAGCTCAATAATTATTTTGCGCTTGAAATCAATCTGCATACTGGAAGACACCATCAAATTAGAGCACAACTTTCGGCTATTGGTTCTCCTATAAAAGGCGATTTAAAATACGGTTTTGACCGAAGCAATCCCGATGGAGGCATTCATTTACATGCCCGGAAATTAGTTTTTGTACATCCTGTTACCAAAGAAAATTTAGAAATTTTAGCCCCAACTCCAGATGACGTAATTTGGAATGCAATCTAGAAAACTCAATTCCTCAACAACTGTTGTAATTGTCTCTCCCTGTATAAAAATCTAACTAGAATGGTCAACAACGATTTTCCAACCTTCTTTAAATTTTTCTACTAGTAAAGTAAAAAATCCTTTTTGTTCCCCTTTTTCCATTTGCAAATTCCAAGCACCTAAAACAAAGGCATTTTTTTTATCTATCATTTTAATTTGTTTGATATCAAAAATTAAAGTACCCATGGCAGCTTTGTCAGGATAGACTTGCTGATAAATCTCTAAGTTTTTTTGCCAGCCGTAAAATGGTCCTGTTTTTCCAACAAATACTAAAGAATCCGATTTTAAATACCTTTGCATATATCCAATCATATCGCCATTATTCCAATCTAAACGTTGCTTTTCTAAGACTGCTTTAATTTCTTTCTCTTGAGCAATTGAAAAATAACTACAAAATAAGAACAGTATTGATAAAATGATTTTTTTCATTTTTTTTCGATTTGTATTGAATTTAACTTTAGTTGGACAACCTTTATCCCTTTTCATGAACCAAATATATTCAAAATATCGTGTTCATTCCCATTTAATTTTATGAAACAGTATAACATAAAAATACTTGAACTGCTATTTAATGTTTGTATAATTTAACTCCATATAAAATACAGCATTAACTATTTAAACCTATACACTGCATGAATTCACATTAACTATAAAAATAGTTTCTATTCATATTGCTCTCAAACAAAATATGAAAATCTTGGCACCAACACCTTATGATTTAATTTTAACCATCTTATAAGTATCAATTCAAAAACAAAAAAAAGTTTACGAACATACAGCTAAAAAAAATCCAATTTTTTAAATTTTAGTTCCCAAAGAAAGTTGGTATCAGTTAATAATTATGTAATTTTAAATTAAAATCACCTTATGAATCTCAATACCGATATAAAATACCGCAAAGAATCGCTTAAAAAATTATTGCACGTCATTACAAAATATGAAGAGGAGATCATCAAAGCCTTGTATAATGATTTTAAAAAACCTGCTTTTGAAGCCGTTTTAACAGAGACTAATTATGTTATCTCTGATTTAAAGGAGACTATTAAGAATATTGATTCTTGGGCAAAGCCAAAAAAAGTTTCAGCTTCACTTCTAAATTTTCCTTCTTCGGATTACATCTATAGTGAACCTTACGGCCATGTTTTAATTATTGCTCCGTGGAATTATCCGTTTCAATTGGCTTTATGTCCGCTTGTTGCCGCTGTTGCTGCTGGAAACAAAGTAACCTTGAAACCATCCGAACTGACTCCAAATACCTCTTTAATCATATCGAAAATAGTAAGTGAAACCTTCTCAACTGATGACGTTACAGTCAAAACGGGTGATGCGACTGTCGCTGCAGCATTGTTAGAACAACGTTGGGATTATATCTTTTTTACAGGAAGTGTGGCAGTTGGTAAAATAGTGGCCAAAGCAGCAGCCGAATACCTAACACCCGTTACACTTGAATTAGGAGGAAAAAGTCCCTGTATTATTGATGAAACAGCAGATGTAGCATTAAGTGCACGGAGGATTGTTTGGGGGAAAATTATTAATGCGGGACAAACCTGTGTTGCTCCAGATTACATATTGGTTCACCATACCATAAAAGACAAATTCATAAAACATACAATTGAAGAAATTGAGAAAGCACTTGGTACAAATCCAGAGGAATCTGATGATTTTGCTAGAATTGTCAATTTAAAAAACTGGCAGCGTCAGATCAATTTATTGGAGAATCAAGAAATACTTTATGGTGGGAAATCCAATCAAGAAACTTTTTACATTGCCCCTACTTTACTGAATGAACCCAAAATGGATAGTTTGGTTATGAAAGAAGAAATTTTTGGACCAATTCTCCCTATTATTTCTTTTAAAACGAAAGTGGATATTGAAAAAATAGTTTCCAGTTTTGAGAAACCGCTATCATTGTATTTATTTTCCCAAAATAAATCTTTTGTTGATGAAGTCCTGCAAAAATATTCCTTTGGCGGCGGTTGTATAAATGATACGGTCATTCACTTAGTCAATAATCGACTTCCTTTTGGAGGCGTTGGCAATTCGGGTATGGGCGCTTATCATGGAAAATTGAGTTTTGATATTTTTTCACATAAAAAAGCAATTGTAAAAAGAGGAACTTGGCTGGATTTGCCGTTGCGTTATGCTCCATACAAAGATAAATTGACAACCATTCAAAAAGTACTAAAATGGATGTAACTAATGAAAAGTCAGTTAGCGAAGCTATTAAATACCGTCGGTCTATTCGCGTTTTTAAATCGGAACCAATAGATGAACAAAAAGTAAAAGAATGTATTGAACTTGCATCTCTTGCCCCAACGAGCAGCAACATGCAACTTTGGGAATTTTATCATATTGTTACACCAGCCCTAATTCAAGAAATAGCCACCGCTAGTTTTGATCAAAATGCTGCCAAAACTGCACAACAAATGGTTGTAGTTGTAGTGCGAAAAGATTTATGGCGACAAAGAGCTCAATCGAATATTGATTATTTAAAAACACTGTACGGCCACAAACCAACTGCTGACTATTCTAAAAGAGAAAAATTTGCCTTGAATTATTACCAAAAAATAATTCCTACACTATATTTCGATTTTTTGGGTATTGTCGGAATGATAAAATTTCTAGCATTTCAAATTATCGGCCTTGTAAAACCCATCTACAGACAGGCGAGACAAAGCGATATGCGCATAGTAGCGCATAAAAGCGCTGGATTGGCTGCGCAAAATTTTATGATTAGTATGGCTGCCATTAATTATGATACTTGCCCAATGGAAGGATTTGATTCACTTAGAATTAAAAAAATATTACATTTGCCTCCAAAGACAGAAATAAATATGATTTTGAGTTGCGGTATACGAGATGCACAAGGCATTTACGGAGAACGATTTAGAATTCCTTTTGACGAAGTCTATTTTAAGAGATAACTATTTATAAACCAATTAATAACAAAAACCAAATGAACAAAACTGCACAAAACCGAATTGAAGACATCAAAAAAAATGGGTACACCTTAGATTTTGGAAATGTTTTTAACCTTGCTTTCGAAAACTATAAAAAAATCGCACTCTATGGCGGCCTCGTATTTTTTGTTTTTGCAGTATTGTTTAGCCTAATAGGGATTGCTGTACTTTTTTCTATTTTTGATACTGAAACGATTTTAGAAAATTTAAAGCCAGATCGTTTTAAACCCGAAAATTTGAATGTAAATACTATGCTAATTTTTTCAGCGGTTTCACTTTTATTCACCTGCTTATTGAGTCCCTTATCTGGTGGATTAATCAAAATGGCCTATTGTGCCGAAAGAGATGAGGAATTTCATGTATCAACTATGTTTGAATATTACAAAGCCCCTTATTTCACAGAACTTTTTGTTGCAACATTTTTAGTTACTCTGACGAATACCGTAATAAGTGGCACACTTAATTACATCCAAATACCAATTCTGGATGTGGTCGTTTCAGTTACTATAGGATTATTTACCATTATGATGATTCCGCTTATCATTTTTGGAAATTTAAAAGCTCTTGAAGCCATTCAGGCGAGTATTTTAATTGTTTCTAAACAACCTTTAGTGTTACTAGGGCTACTTGTGGTAGGTTCAATAGCAACAATGGTTGGTTTTATAGGGTGCTGCATTGGATTCTTTTTTACATTGCCTTTTATCTATTCCCTATATTTTGCAATTTACAGCGAGATTATAGGATTTGATCCTGAGGATGAAGTTACCATCTAAATTTCATTGTAGACGAAAAAGCCAAAATTTATAAAAATTAAATTTTGGCTTTTTAATTAAAAATAAATGCTTATTTTGGTTAATACAAATAGAAACGTTCCAAATCTATTCATTCAACCTATTTAAAAAAAACCTATGGCTTTATGCTTTAGCTTATTTTCTCTATGCAACTCAAATTTAGTTTTATTTTGGGCGATTAATCTATTGGGAATTAATGTACTCTTTTACATTTTTATTCCTCTTTTAATTCTTTTTCTAATTTTTAAAATTAGTCAAATAAAAACGGGATTAAAGTCAAATATCTTGGAACAAACAGCCAAAGCGATAACCTTAAAAAAGGAATATCAACTTTACCTATTGTTCCTAGGTATAATATTGCCAATAATCGAAATAACCTTTGAATTTTTAAAAATAAAACCAAAAAGTTTATTAGTTTTAAACCTAAGCATTGGTTTTATATTGCTGTTATTGTACTTCTTAAGCACGAAGAGTAAATGGATTTTTACCCACATACAACAAGTTTTTACATCCTGTTTTTTCCTTTATTTTGCATCTATTTCAAGAAATGTTATTGTATCACCCACAGATCTTATTCCCATTGTAGCATTTGTTGTTGCATTATTATTTTCATATCGTGTCCTTAAGTCCAAAAAACTCTATTGGAGTTTTATCGCTCTACTGTTCTTGTATTTTGCAATTGTTACGATTTTTAAATTGGTACCTTTTAGAACAGTACTCGTATTGTTTACTAATTCTATAATAATTGTACTTATAAATTATATTCAAGACATACTTTTGCTTAGCACTAGTGATCAATTTAGATTCAACAATCAAATTATCAATAAAGGTAATTCACTTGTTTTGGCTACCAATCGAAAAGGGGAAGTTGTTTTTTGCAGTGAGAATGTAGAAACTATTTTAGGCTACACTGTTGACCAAGTTATGGGTTTGGGGTACTGGAAATTAACCGAAGATACCGAATTTTATGGAGAAGAATATCATACAAAGTTCCTAGCGGATAGAATGTTTATTAGAAAAATTAAATGTAAAAATGGCACCTATAAACTCATACAGTGGAACGATAAAAAATTTTCTGAAGACTTAATTATCGGAATTGGTCAGGATGTAACTCATGAAATTCACTTACAAAACCAATATAAAAATTTAATTCAAAATGCAATTGATATTATTTTTGAAGTAAATGAAATTGGTAATTTCAAATTTGTAAATGATTTTACATTAAAATCGTTAGGATTTAAGAAACGAGAATTAATAAACAAACATTATTTAGAATTCATACGCGAAGATTTCCGAGATAGCATCAAAGTTTTTTATCGAAACTTATCTGAACACGGACAAAATTTTCCAACAATTGAATTTCCCCTCCTCAGGAAAGACGGAAAAGAACTTTGGGTTTCACAAAAAGTAATTGTAAATCGAAATGAAAAAGGACAAATTATAGGATATTCAGGAATTGCCAGAGATATAACAAAAATTAAAGATGTTGAACTTGAAAATGAAATCCGACACAAAAAAATAGAGTTGTATAATCAAACCATCAAAAATTTAGCATCAACCAACTTTAGTGAGTATAATAATCTAGATTTTAGTATCAAACTAATAATTGAATCTGCTTCTAAAGCTACAAAATGCAATCGCGTAAGTTACTGGAGATACTCCCAAGACACTTTTACTTGTGAAAATTTATATATTTTAGAAACTAATAGCTTTACTAAAGGCAAAATTTTAGAAAAAAATAAATACCCTATTTATTTTGAAGCCATTAAAAATAACAAGTTAATTTGTGCTTCAAACGTTACTATTGCTCAGGAGCTTTCAGAGTTTAAAGACGACTATTTTGTAAAATATAATATTCAATCACTGCTTGATTTGCCAATTTCAGTAAATGGAAAGCTAACGGGACTAATTTGTTTTGAAACTACCACAAACAAAATAAATTGGGATAATGATGATATTAATTTTACCAGAACAATTTCTGATATAATCTCATTGACAATAATCTCACATAGTAGATATGAAACGGAGAAAAAGCTTGAATATAAGAGTGATCTTTTATCAGCGATGACCTTGTGCACAGAGAAATTTTTAAATAGTAATGACATCAACGCTATTTTCTCTGACGTACTTGTTATTATGGGAAAGGCGACTAATTCTCATAGAGCATATTACTATGAAAATGATAAAACAAATGGATTCATAAGTCAAAAATACCGGTGGATCATACATAATATAAAATTGACTGAAAACAATGTAAAACTTCAAAATCTGCCCCATGAATATTTCGAAGAGCTAATAACACCGCTTCTTGATAATAAAATATACAGAGCAATCATAACGAAGATTGAAAACGATTCTCTAAGAAAAAAATTAATAGATGTAGATGTCGTGTCTGTAATTCTCTTTCCAATTTTTGTCAGAAATAAATTTCATGGATTTTTAGGATTTGATGACACTCAAAACGAAAGAATATGGTCTGATGACGAAGTTAATATTTTGAAAACTTTGGCTAGAAATATTGCATCCTCAATTGAACGTATTGCAAACGAAACAGCGATTAACGAAAGTGAAGAAAAATTCCGCTTACTTGCCAACAATATTCCAGGTACAGTTTATTTGTCTCACTACGATGAATACAATACTAAGATTTATATTAATGATGAAATAGAAAAACTAACCGGATATCCTAAATCTAGTTTTCTGAATAATGAGTTATCATTCATTGACTTGATACATCCAAAAGATAAAATAAGTACTATTGCAGCACAAAAAAATGCGATTGAAAATAAAAAAGCAATTCACTTAACCTACAGAATTGTGCATAAAAAAAAGCATATTGTTTGGGTAGAGGAGTTTGGAGATGCAATTTATAAAGATGGAAAAATTGAGTTTATCGAAGGTATTTTCATAGATATTACGGAACGAAAAAAGAATGAAACAGTACTGCAACAAAAAGAATTAGCGGAGGCGGCCAATAAAGCAAAATCTGAATTTTTAGCAAATATGAGTCACGAAATTCGAACACCACTCAATGGAATTATCGGCTTTACGGATTTATTGATGAAAACGAATTTAGGGGCTACGCAAGAAAAATATATTACTACCGTTAATCAATCAGCCCTCTCCTTATTGGATATTATCAATGACATCTTGGATTTCTCCAAAATAGAATCAGGTAAATTAGATTTATTTATTGAGCAATATAATATTGGTGAAATGTTAAATCAAATTATTGATTTGATATTATATGAATCCAATCAAAAAAAATTGAAACTAAACCTCAATTTATCGCCTGATGTACCGGCATATTTTTGGGTAGATAGTATGCGCTTGAAACAAATATTGATCAACCTATTGGCAAATGCAGTAAAATTTACTGAAAAAGGATCTATACTTTTAAAAGTTACTGTTTTGAATAAAACAGACGATACCCAATCTAAAATTCGTTTTGCAGTTACAGATACTGGAATCGGAATTTTAGAAAAAAATAAAAAGAAAATATTTAAGGCTTTCACGCAAGAAGACAGTTCTACCACCAGAAAATTTGGTGGTACGGGCTTAGGTTTAACCATTTCTAATCAATTATTAGGGTTAATGAATAGTCGCTTACAACTCGAAAGCCAAATTGATGTGGGTAGTACATTCTATTTTGATCTGGAGGTACAAACAAGCAATGAGCCTACAAAAAAAGATAGCTTATTTGAAACCGATTTTGATGCCAGCAAAAACAAGGTTGTTGAAAAAAGCCTGAACAATAAAAAATTAAAAATTATGATTGTTGAGGATAACAAAGTGAATATGTTATTGCTAAAAACGATCCTAAAAAATTTAGAAATTCATCCTACAATTTTTGAGGTTTCTAATGGAAAAGACGCTGTAGATCAATTCGATACTATTCAACCAGATTTAATTTTCATGGACATACAAATGCCCATCATGAACGGTTACGAAGCTACTCAAATTATTAGAACATTACCATCTGGTCAAAATGTGCCCATCATAGCGATAACGGCTGGTACAGAAAAAGAAGAAAAAGCAAAATGCATTGCGGCCGGAATGAATGATTACATACCGAAGCCCATAATTAAAGGAATTATTGAAGAAATTATTACAAAGTGGACACATTAATATTGCATAAAAAATAGAAAGTAGTTTATTAAACCTATTTTACCTTAGTGTTACTATTTAGATCAAGAATAATTATTTTGACCTATTATAAAACATAAACTGTAAATTATATAAATACTAATAATCAATACAAAACTTCATACTATTAAAATTTTATACCTTTCGGTCAAATAGCTAATCATTAATCTTAAATTTATTAAACATGAAATGGAGTGGCAGGCGTTCAAGTGAAAATTTTGAAGACCGAAGAGGAATGTCCTCTGGAGGAAAAACAATTGTTGGAGGTGGAATTATTGGGATAATTATCTTGTTACTAAATACTTTTGGTGGAGAAAATGTCCAAATGCTTACCCCTATTTTGGAACAAATGAATCAAGGAAGTGGCGCTCAAACGGAAGAAAGAGCCTTAACTGCTGCTGAAAAAGAAGAAGGTAAAATCATAAATGCCATAGTAGTAGATACCGAAGATGTGTGGGGAAAAATATTTCAGGAAAACAACATGCAGTATGAAAGACCAAAATTAATATTGTTTTCCCAGTCTGTAGAAACAGAGTGCGGCAGTGCTACGGCTGCTTCAGGACCTTTTTATTGTCCTGCTGATCAAAAAGTCTATATGGATTTAACTTTTTTTAATGAGCTAAAAACAAGATTCGGAGCTCAAGGAGGCGATTTTGCAACAGCGTATGTAATTGCACATGAGATAGGACACCATGTACAAACGCTGCTTGGGACTTCCGCTAAAATGAGACAAATGCAAGACGGAAAAAGCCAGGCTGAAGCCAATAAATTATCAGTGGCTTTAGAACTGCAAGCTGATTTTTATGCTGGAGTTTGGACGCATTACAACCAAAAAATGAACAATTTCTTGGAGGAAGGCGATATTGATGAAGCCTTAAGTGCGGCACATGCAGTTGGTGATGATGCAATTCAATCTAAAATTCAAGGACATATTGTTCCAGAATCCTTTACACACGGAACTTCGGCGCAACGTAAAGCGTGGTTTATGAAAGGCTATAAATCCGGAGACATCAATCAAGGCGATACTTTTGCAGAAATAAGATAAATTACAAGTCAATAAGAATTTTAAAATAGGGATAGTCTCCCGATTTTTTTTTTGCCTAATTTTAAACAATTCGAAGCAATTAAAAGCACATAGGAAAATTAACAGTACCTTTGCCCCCACTTAAAGAAGTAAACTAAATAATTGTGTTTGCTTCATAAACACCATTTATGTCATTTAATTCATTAGGCTTATCTGATGCTTTACTCAAAGCCATCAGCAAAAAAGGGTATACAACCCCATCTCCAATACAACAAAAAGCAATTCCCCCAATTTTAGAAGGTAAAGATGTTTTAGCATCTGCACAAACAGGAACAGGAAAAACTGCCGGTTTTACATTACCTATTCTGCAAATATTATCACAAGGTCAACAATTGCGACAAAGACCTATTCGTGCCTTAATATTGACTCCAACAAGAGAATTAGCCGCACAAATATTGGCCAATATCAAAGAATACAGTGAATTTTTAGACTTAAAAAGTACCGTAATTTTTGGTGGCGTAAACCAAAATCCACAAGTAACACAACTGCGTCAGGGAATCGATATTTTAGTGGCTACTCCAGGTCGATTAATTGATTTGCAAAACCAAGGTTTAATATCACTTGCTAAAGTAGAAATCCTAGTTTTAGATGAAGCAGACCGCATGCTGGACATGGGTTTTCTACGAGACATCGAACGAATCTTGAAAGTATTGCCTACTAAAAGACAAAACTTACTGTTTTCGGCAACCTTTTCAAAAGACATCAAGAAATTGGCCATGGGCATTTTGCACCAACCCGTTCATGTGGAAGCAACCCCGGAAAACACGACCGTAGATGCTATCATCCAAAAAGTATATCCTGTCGCCAAAGAGAAAAAAACAGAACTAATCATTAAATTGATTACTGAGGGAAACTGGAAGCAAATTTTGGTTTTCACCCGAACCAAACAAGGCGCAAATAAATTGACGGAAAGCATGATTAGTGCCGGAATCAAAGCAGCTGCGATTCATGGAAATAAAGGACAAGGCGCACGTACCAAAGCCTTAGCGGGCTTCAAAGACGGAACCCTAACCGCTTTAGTCGCAACTGATATTGCCGCGCGAGGTCTGGACATCCCGTTATTACCGCATGTTGTCAATTTTGAATTGCCTAATATTCCCGAAGATTACGTTCACCGCATTGGTAGAACTGGAAGAGCCGGAGCAAGCGGAGAAGCTATTTCGTTATTCAGTCCGGATGAAACGGTTTTTTTACGTGATATCGAAAAATTAGTAGGTTTGAATTTGCCTAAAGAAAACATCAGAGGTTTCGAGCCAGATCCTAATGCTTCCAAAGAACCAATCAAACAAGGACAAGGAAGACAACAACGCGATTCAACTCCGCGAAAACCAAAAACTGACACTACAAACCGCAGCAGCAATAACAGTTTTGGTCCAAGACGCCCGAGTCAAAATAATGACCGACGTACTAATAGATAATTAATTTTTATTCTTTTTTAGGAGCAGAACGAGTTCGTTTTTAAGAACGCATGTCCCGCTATACATTACAAACCTTCTTAGAGCTGAACACCAGCTCTAAGAAGGTTTTTCATTGCTATCGGGGCTATTTAGAGCGTTTTTACTTTCATAATAACTTTTTGCAAATTGATTTTATAAATTTAAAATTGCAAAATTATTTGAAAGAAAAAATGGATTTATTTAGAATAAATAGTATGATCATTGTGGTACATATCTTCCTTGAATTGGTTGGCTTTGTATGGTTTTGTCAGACCTATTAATTAATTAGCAGTAGTTTTATAAAAACGTGAAATAATGACGCCCAAATTAAATTAGACTATACAAGTAGTAGATTAATTCATGAATATTACTGTAGACCGAAAGATTGTATATTTTTTCTCCTGCTTCAATTTCATCTTTAAATTTATCACCTATCCATTTACTGTTTTCAAGACCTTGTTCCATATTGGGTAATAATAATTCAAAAATATTACAAGCCTTTTCGTAATCAGCGATATAATTCTCTTTTTTAATCCTAGAAATAATTTCATCGCATTTAGTATATGATTTAGATTTTTTCTCAAAATGCAATAAAACAAAAAACTCAAAACAAGGAATAGTAAACGCTATTTTAATTTCAGGATTTGAATTTCTTGCGATTTCAAAGGCATCAGCCATATTAGCATGTCCATCCTTATCAAACACAACCCAAACAAAATCATATTTATTTTTATCTCTTTTGGCAATTTTTATCAAATCTTTAGCTTTATTAACTAAACCTAAAGGTGAATGATTTTTTGGTTTATAAATATCTACATCAATTGAAGCAAACTTTCTTCTGTATTTATCTTGAGTTATTAATCCTGTAAAATAGTTTTCTTCTGTCTCACCTTCACAAAGAATAAGACCTCTCTTATTAATCGTAACTACTTTTTTTGATTTACGAAAACGACCAATATCTCTCATAATTAGAATTGAAAATTTAATTCATTTTGATTAATAACTGGTGACGCTCCAAATCTTCCACTCATGTAATATTTTTCATATGGGGAATTAGCTCGAATACCAGGAATATCTGCTACTGAATAATAATGGCTACATCCTTCATATTCCTTTTCTGCAAACCAAATTTGATCTCTTCTAAACAATTCATTATCTAATAATGATACATCATGTGTTGCGAAAATTAATTGGGCATTGTTAGGATTATTCTTTTTTGAATTAAAAATATTAATTAATGCTCTTGTTAATTTCGGATGAAGACTTTTATCTAACTCATCAATAATTAAAACTTGCCCATCAGCTAGAGCTTCTAAAATAAGTCCACCAACTGCTAATAGTTTAATTGTTCCTGTTGACTCATCTGATAATTTAAATTCAACTTTTCCAATCTCTTTATCTCCATCAAATTGTTTATGGATTGTTCTTATTTTATATTTATACTTTTCAATTAAATCATCTTTATCTTTTTCATTCATATCATTTGGCAAAAGTGACCTATCAATATCCTCCGCCTTAATAGTAATTTCCTCAATACTAGTATCTGCAACTCTCATCAATCGATTCAAATTTTCTTTGAAAAATGGTATTGCATCTTTACTCATTTTATTAGTAAAAATTCTAATCAATGCGTCGTCATATTCGGTATCATGAATTGTCGATACAAATAAATGAGTTATGAAAAATCTATAAGGCGCCTTTAATTGCTCATTTTTTTCAGTTCCAACTTTTGATAAAAAAAGTTGATTTGGATATAGTAAATCTTCAATTTCCTTTTTTCTTCCTGTCAAATATTCTCCATATTTAATTTTTTTACCAATCTTTCTATCAAAAAGAATTGCAGATTGACCTTTTGGATAAAACTTCAAATTTTCATAAACTATTTCGTATTTTAAAAACCCGATTGAATATGTATATTTGAAACCATCTTTTGCCAAAAAATCTATTGAAAACTCAACTGGCTCTGAACTATTTGTCAAGTTTAACAAATATGGCTCATAAGCTTCTATTTCTTCTTCAACTTTGAAGTCAGCTGATTGAAAAACTAGGTATTGAAGTGCTTTAAATGCTTGTAATAGATTGCTTTTACCTGAGGCATTTCTTCCATAAATAATTGAAGTCCTTAAAACACTTACTTCAGACACATCTATAACTGATTCACTTATCTCTTTAACCTTATTTTCTGCCAACATAGAAAAGCTCTGCCAATCTCTTATTGACATGAAATTCCTAACTCTTAACTCTAATAACATTTTTCTAAATTTAGAGGTTATTTGTGATTTTTACGCAAATATAAGATAAATTCAGAAATATAGAGTTATAATTTTCTTAAAAAAACTACTGCACCGCTAGCGCGATCGTCCTACTCGTGAACACTAACAAAAGTAAATCACTATAAATTTAAAATAGGCACGAGCGGGACGCTCGCAATCGCAAACGCATAAATTAAATATCTGAAATCAAAAATTGTTAATCAGAATCTTTTCCTACTTATACTGATTCAAATCTAACTTAAGAATAGTACCTACTCTGCTAAACTCTTCATTAATCTTTGCATTCAAGATAAGTGGTACATTTGTTATGGGATGATTAAAAATTAACTGATGCGCATGAAGCATCATTCCTTTCAGTTCAAAATGCTCCAACCATAATTTATTTTGTTTGTTGCAACCATGTGGACGACTTCCTAAGATGGGATTAAAAATATGTTTGAAATGTTTTCGTAATTGATGCATCCGTCCGGTTTCAGGAATTGCTTCTACTAAACAATATCGTGAGGTTGGTTTATTGTTAAATTCTAACTCAATTTCGGTAGTTTGTAACCGATGAAAGTAGGTTATTGCATTTTGTATAATGCCATCATCATTGGTTAAATCATAATCAATCGTTAGCTCTTCGGGTGACCAACCCCGCAAAATTGCTAAGTATTTTTTTTCGACTTCGCGTGTGGCAAAACGATCATTCATAATTTTTAAAACTTCCTTGTCCAACGCAAATAACAAGACACCAGATGTTTTGCGATCTAACCGATGAATAGGATAAACGTGTTGCCCTCCTATTTGATTTCTCAATTCTTGAATCGCATAAACTTTTGCATCGCGTGCGTAAAATGATTTGTGGACCAACAATCCACTTGGTTTATTAATTGCAATAATATATTCGTCTTGGTACAGAATTTCTAACATTTGGCAAAAATAAAAGAGATTTCTCTCGAAATCTCTTTTTTGACGTATTTATTTCTATACTTTTCTTTTTCTACAATAGCGCGAGCGAATCCTAAATTTTTCTAGCCGTGAAACATCTAAAATCAAAAATCGTTAATCAAAAATCTGGAATCAATTTTAACCCAACCAACCATCACGATCCAAACTTCTATATTGAATCGCTTCTGCAATATGACTCGAAACCACTACTGGAGCAGCATCAAGATCAGCGATAGTTCTGGCCACTTTCAAAATACGATCGTAGGCCCGCGCCGATAGATTTAATCGTTCCATTGCGGTTTTCAATAATTGCTTGGAAACATCATCCAAAGCGCAATATTCCCGAATGTGTTTGGTGTTCATTTGGGCATTGTAATGAATGTGATCCATTTGCTCAAAGCGCACCGTTTGAATTTCTCGTGCTGCAGTCACTCTTTTCCGAATATCAACACTGCTTTCTGCTTTTTGATCTTCGGATAATTTTTCAAAAGGAACGGGCGTCACTTCTATATGAATATCAATTCGATCTAATAAAGGTCCAGAAATTTTACTCAAATACCGTTGCATTTCGTGTGGCGAAGACGTTTGTGGCGAATCTGGATCGTTAAAAAAACCACTCGGACTAGGGTTCATACTTGCCACCAGCATAAACGAAGACGGATAAGTAACCGTAAACTTAGCTCTCGAAATAGTCACTTCCCTATCTTCCAGTGGTTGACGCATCACTTCTAAAACGTCTCTCTTAAATTCTGGCAATTCATCCAGAAATAAAACACCATTATGCGCCATAGAAATTTCACCCGGTTGCGGATAACTTCCTCCTCCAACTAATGCGACATTTGAAATCGTATGGTGCGGACTTCGAAATGGACGTTGATTCATCAAACCAACTTCCTTTAATTTTCCGGCAACACTGTGGATTTTAGTAGTTTCTAGCGCTTCTCGCAACGTCATCGGCGGCAAAATACTAGGTAATCGCTTGGCAAGCATTGTTTTTCCTGCGCCTGGCGGACCAATCAAGATGATATTATGTCCTCCGGCAGCTGCAATTTCCATGCAACGCTTGATACTTTCTTGTCCTTTGACATCACTAAAATCAAATTCAGGAAAATCTAAGGTTTTATAAAATTCGGCTCTCGTGTCAATTGTTGTTGGTTCCAGCGTTCCTTTTCCTTCGAGAAAATCAATAACTTCCTGAACATTTTCTACTCCATACACATCTAATCCGGCAACAATTGCGGCTTCTTTTACATTTTGCTTTGGAAGAAAAAAACCTTTAAAACCTTCTTCTTTGGCTTTGATAGCGATTGGTAAAGCACCACGTATTGGTTGAAGACTGCCATCAAGGGAAAGTTCCCCCATAATAATATATTTGTCAACATCCTCTGCTTTGATTTGGCCCGAAGCCACCAAAATCCCTATGGTTAAAGTCAAATCATACGCAGAACCTTCTTTGCGTAAATCGGCGGGAGCCATATTGATTGTTATTTTTTTTCCAGGCATGGCGTAGCCGTTGTTTTTAAGTGCTGCCGCTATTCGATAGCTACTCTCTTTGATGGCATTATCCGGCAGGCCAACTAAATGGTATCCAATCCCTTTATCCATATTGACTTCTACAGTAATTGTTGTGGCTTCAACACCAAAAACAGCACTCCCAAAAACTTTGACTAACATATTTTACTATTTGTTTCTAAAATTATAAAAACATTTTCAATTAATATATTTATTCTTACAAAATTTGGGAATGAATTAAAATATATAGCTATCAATCAAAATAAATAGGAATACTTCAGAAAAATAGGCCGCTATCTAACAATTATCTTAAGTAACAAATGTTAAAATCATAAAAAAAGACGGCTTAAACTATTCCTTTTTTTACTTTTAGAAAATAATTAGAAACTAAACTATGAAAAAAATCTTACTTTTACTGCTATTCAGTATTTTATTACCAAAAACTTATGCCCAAGAATACTTTCCTAACAATGAAAGTATCCCTAACAAAAACACAAATTTTACCGCATTTACTAACGCTAAAATTTATGTTACTCCAAAACAAGTCATTGAAAAAGGAACTTTACTCATTCAAAACGGAAAAGTTATTGCCGCTGGAGCTACTGTTGTTATTCCTAAAAATTGCACAACCATAAATTTAGACGGAAAATCAATTTATCCCTCTTTTATCGATATGTATACCAGCTTTGGAATCGAAAAACCAAAAGGGATGGGAAGCAACGAAAGAAATCCTTTATACGATACCAAAAAATCTGGACACTACTGGAACGAAAACATAAAATCAGAAGTCAACGGATATGAAAGTTTTAAATACGACCAACCCAAAGCAGAAGAGTTATTGAAAGCGGGATTTGGTGTTGTAGGTACGCACGTACAAGACGGAATTGCCAGAGGATCAGGAACTTTAATTGCTTTAAATAATTTTGATAAAAGCAGCCAATTAATTACTGATCGAGTAACCAATCATTATGCTTTTACCAGAAGTGTTACCACAAATCAAGCCTATCCAAGTTCATTAATGGGAATGATGGCTCTATTACGCCAAATGTATCTTGACTTAGACTGGTACAAAAAAGGGAATGCAATAAATAAAGATATAACTTTAGAGGCTGTAGCCAACAATGAGAAATTAGTACAAATATTCGCTTCTGAAGATAAATTAAACAGTTTGAGAGCTGCCAAAATTGGAAAAGAATTTGGACTAAATTACATCTTGAAAGGCAACGGAAATGAATTTGAGCGCATTGAGGAAATCAAAAAGACAAATTCAAAATTTATCATTCCTATTAACTTCCCTGAAGCGTATGATGTGTCTGACCCAAACCAAGCCAATCAGATGGAATTGAAAGATTTGCGCTTTTGGAATCAAGCACCAACCAATCTTAAAGTGTTAGCGGATAATGGCGTTGTATTTGCCCTGACCACTGACAAATTAAAAAAACTGGAAGACTTTAGACCTAACCTACTTAAAGCCATTAAATACGGATTTGACAAAACAAAAGCACTGGAATCGTTGACAACTATTCCTGCAGCAATTTTAGGAAAAAGCAATGAAATAGGAAGTTTGAAAACGGGTAGTTTAGCTAATTTTATTATCGCATCTGGTGAGATTTTTAATGATAAAACCATACTTTACGAAAACTGGGTTCAAGGCAACAAGTTTGTGATAAACGATATTGCAATAAGAGATATTCGTGGTGATTATGATTTAACTATCAACACTGAAAAATACAAGTGGAAAATTGATGGCGATGTTGCTGCACCAAAATCAGAGGTAACAACTACAGACAATAAAAAAATAAAATCCAAGCTTACTTTTACTAATAACTGGATTTCTACTGTAATCAAACCAATAGATTCAACTAAAACTAGTTTTACTAGACTTATAGGATACGTTGAAGAAAATCAGAATCTATCAGGAAAAGCGGTTCTTTTCAACGGAAATGAAGTGAAATGGACTGCGGTAAAAACAGCACCATTTGTAAAAGTGATTGATTCATCAAAAATTGAAAAGAATAATGCCATTATGCCGATTACATTCCCGAATGTGGCGTATGGTAATTTAAAAAAACCAACTGCGGAAACTATTTTATTTAAAAATGCTACAGTTTGGACCAATGAGAAAGATGGTATTTTAGTAAAGTCTGATGTATTGGTAAAAAATGGAAAAATAGCTGCTATTGGTAAAAATATTACTGACGGCTCTGCGATCATTGTCGATGCAAAAGGAAAGCATTTAACGAGCGGAATTATTGATGAGCATTCGCACATTGCAATTTCTAATGGAGTGAATGAAGGTGGTCACAACTCTAGCGCCGAAGTTACCATTCAAGACGTAGTTAATTCAGAAGACATAAACATCTATAGAGATTTAGCAGGTGGAGTTACTGTTTCACAATTATTACACGGATCAGCCAACCCAATCGGGGGACGTTCCGCAATTGTAAAATGGAAATGGGGTGCACCAGCAGAGGAAATGTTGTATAAAAATCAACCTGGTTTTATCAAATTTGCTTTAGGTGAAAATGTTAAACAAGCCAATTGGGGAATCACAAATCCAACTCGTTTTCCTCAAACAAGAATGGGTGTAGAACAAGTATTCACAGACTATTTTCAGCGTGCTAAAGACTATGATATGGCGTGGAAAAATTACAACGCCAATGGTAAAAAAGGAAACTTAAAAGCACCGAGAGTAGACTTAGAGCTTCAAACATTAGCCGAAATTTTAAATAAAGAGCGTTTTATTTCTTGTCACTCGTACGTACAATCAGAGATTTTGATGTTGATGAATGTAGCCGAGAAATTCAATTTCAAAGTAAGCATATTTACTCACATCCTGGAAGGGTATAAAGTAGCCGATAAAATGAAAGAACACGGCGTTGGTGCTTCTACATTCTCTGATTGGTGGGCCTATAAATTTGAAGTAAATGATGCTATTCCCTTTAATGGACCAATTATGCATAATGCAGGAGTGGTTGTTGCTTACAATTCTGATGATGCAGAAATGTCAAGAAGATTGAATCAAGAAGCTGCAAAAGCTGTAAAGTATGGTAATGTTTCTGAAGAAGAAGCTTGGAAATTTGTAACACTAAATCCAGCTAAACTATTGCATATTGATGATAAAGTAGGGAGTATAAAAGTGGGTAAAGATGCCGATATGGTATTGTGGAACGCTAATCCATTGTCGATATATGCAAAAGCAGAGAAAACAATGATTGAAGGTGTTGTATATTATGATATTGAAAACGATTTGCAACATAGAGCTTCTATCGCCAAAGAACGAAATGAGTTAATTGGTCAACTTTTGCAAGAAAAAAATAAAGGAATGATCACTCAAGAACCAAAAAAAGCGGAGAAAAAAGAATACCACTGTGATACAATGGAGCAATAAATACGGACCATTACAGCAAATGCTTTTTCGAAAAAGTTTAGGAATTCTAAATAAAAAAATAAAAATGAATAAAAAAATATACATATTGCTATTGGCATTTAGTTTATCAATAGCTACAAAAGCACAACTAACACCGGCTTTGAAACAATCAAAATCGGTTCTTATTCTTAATGCTACGGCACATTTGGGAAATGGAACAATCATTGAGAATAGTGCCATAGGATTTGTTGACGGAAAAATAAATCTTGTTGCGGATGCAAGAGTAATTCGATTAGCGAGTGGTGCTTATGACATTACCATCGAAGCAAGTGGAAAACATGTTTATCCCGGGTTTATAGCTCCCAATTCTACATTGGGTTTAGTAGAAATTGACGCCATCAAATCATCTGATGATGAAGACGAGATTGGGACAATGAATCCCAATGTACGAAGTATCATTGCTTATACAGCCGACTCGAAAGTAATTGAAACAGTAAGACCAAACGGAATTTTGATGGCTCAAATCACACCACGTGGTGGAATAATTTCGGGTTCGTCCTCAATTGTTCAGCTTGACGCATGGAACTGGAAAGATGCGACGATTAAAGAAAATGATGGAATGCACATGAACTTTCCTGCAACTTTCAGAAGAAGTGGTTCTTGGTTTGAACCTGGTAGCATTGAACCAAATAAAGACTACGCAAAACAGATTTTAGAATTATCAACATTCTTGTCTAATGCTAAAGCTTATTTAGGAGACAGCTCCAAAGAAAGAAATTTAGTTTTAGAGGCTACCAAAGGTCTATTTGATGGCAGCCAAACCTTATTTATAAATGCCAATGAAGAAAAGCAAATCATAGATGCAGTTCAATTTGCAAAAGAAAATGGCATCAAAAAAATGGTGATTGTAGGAGGATATGAAGCATACAAAACAGCCGAATTATTGCAAAAAAATAATATTCCAGTATTGCTAAAACGAGTTCATGACATGCCTGAAAACGAAGATGATGATGTTGATTTACCATTCAAATCAGCCAAATTATTAACGGATAAAGGGGTGCTAGTAGGTTTAGAAAATAGTGGAGCAATGGAACGTATGAATACAAGAAATTTACCGTTTTTAGCAGGAACCTGTGCAACTTATGGCCTTGACAAAGAACAAGCGTTACAATTAATTACATCTAATACCGCTAAAATACTTGGAATTGATGCACAATGTGGTACCTTAGAACAAGGAAAAGATGCAACACTGTTTATATCTGAAGGCGATGCTTTAGATATGAGAACTAATAAATTGACCAATGCTTTTATTCAGGGTAGAATGATCAGCTTAGAAACGCATCAAACCAGAATGAACGAAAAATACAAAACAAAGTACAATCAAAAATAAAATATTTTATGGGACTATTTAATGCCATCCTAGGCAACGCATCCGAAGTGAACATTGAAAATATTTCAAGAGAATTTGAGCCTATTTTAATCGAAGGTGAGATCATAGAGAAAGCCTATAAACTCATCCGTGACATGTTTATTTTTACTAACAAAAGACTTATTTTAGTCGAAAAACAATTGGTAGGAACCAAGGTTGATTACATGTCAATACCTTATTCCAGTATCAAAAAATTCTCTAAAGAAAGTGCCGGAATATTAGATATGGATGCTGAATTAAAAATTTGGCTCAATAACGACAATACACCAATAATAAAAACTTTTGGCAAAGGAGGAAATAACATCAATGAAGTTTATAAAATTTTGAGTCAACATCTTTTAAAGTAGATATCAAAATTCAAAGATAAAATGGCACCAATTGAAATTACTTTTCGATTGGTGCTTTTTCTTTTAAATAGGGTATAAAATAATTGTGGCCTTGATTTATCTTGCATCGCTTTTCTTCAAAATACTTTTACTTATTTGAAAAAAAAATTAAACTAACATTAATAAATTATAATTTTTTACTTTAAATTATTTCATACCCATAAATAAATAGGGGTCGTATTATTTATACTGTAAAAATAAAGGTGCAAAGCATATTTTTTAAGGAGTTGTTTAATATTTTTATATTTTTATAAAAATTTAAAACTAAAAAACAATGCGAAAAATTATTTTAAGCGTGATTTTATTCACAATTTTGGTGGCCACTCTTTTTTCAAATTATTTCATAATCGACAGTCCTGCTCCAACGGTAGCCGTAAAATTTGACACTGGCGATACGGCATGGATGATTGTTGCAACAGCACTTGTATTAATCATGACGCCAGGTCTAGGTTTTTTCTACGGTGGAATGGTAGGTAAAAAAAATGTTATTAGTACCATGTTACAAAGTTTTATGGCTATGATCATTGTTACTGTTTTATGGGTTGTAATTGCCTTCGGTTTATCATTTGGACCAACAATAGGAGGAATAATTGGTAACCCATTGCCTAATATATTTTTTCAAAATGTAGGAACGAATACCGCTTGGAGTCTCGCTCCAACCATACCATTTATGTTATTTGCTTTGTTTCAGGCAAAATTTGCTATCATAACACCAGCCTTAATTACTGGCGCATTTGCAGAGCGAATTCGTTTCTGGGCATACTTACTTTTTATGGTACTATTTATACTATTGGTTTATGCTCCATTAGCACACATGACTTGGCATCCTGATGGCATTTTCTTTAAAATGGGCGTATTGGATTTTGCTGGTGGAACAGTAGTGCACATGAGCGCTGGTTGGGCTGCATTGGCAGGAGCCATATTCTTGGGGAAAAGAAAAATACAAAAAGTAAATCCTGCACGTATCACTTATGTTTTACTAGGAACAGGTTTGCTATGGTTTGGATGGTTTGGTTTTAATGCTGGATCAGCTTTAGGAGCAAATGGTTTAGCGGTACAAGCATTAGGAACCACAACTGTAGCAGCGGCGGCTGCAGGAATGACGTGGGTATTTCTTGATAAAATTTTAGGACACAAACTTTCTGCAATGGGCGCGTGTATAGGAGCCGTTGTAGGATTAGTAGCCATTACACCTGCAGCAGGTTTTGTAACTATTCCTCATGCCATTTTTATTGGTATTTTTGCTAGTATTGTCAGTAATTTAGTTGTTAGTAAATTTCCAAAAGGTAAAATTGATGATGCGCTAGATGTATTTGCATGTCACGGCGTTGGAGGAATGGTTGGTATGTTACTAACTGGTGTATTTGCATCTAAATCAGTTAATTCAGTAGTTGGCGACAATCAGGGACTTATATTTGGAGACACTACTCTATTTTTAAACCAATTGACTGCCTTAGTTATAGTTTCGGTGTTTGCTTTTTCTGCTTCCTATTTCCTATTCTTTATTGTAAATAAAATAACACCACTCCGCGTTAGTGAAGAAAAGGAAGAATTAGGATTAGATATTTCTCAGCACGGCGAATTTCTATAAATAAGCTGATTATTAAGAAAACAACTATACAATTTTGTACGTTTAAAAAAAAACAAACCGAACTAAACACAAAAAAGGCTATCCATACTGGTAGCCTTTTTTATATAGTATTCAAATTAAATTTTTACTATTTTAAAATGGTAAACTCTATTTTTGAATCGTTATAAATGCGGTGTGTTTGCTTTTGAAAATCTTCTGGTTTAGCATAAAAAATATTCTCTACAAAAGTTTGCGGATTCAAATCTATCAACGGAAACCAAGTACTTTGAACTTGGATCTGGATTTTATGCCCTTTTTTGAACGTATGAAAAACATCCTGTAATTTAATATTTACTGCCGTTTTTTCATTTGCAACAAAAGGTTCCGGTTTTGAAAAGCTATTTCTAAAACGTCCTCGCATTACTTCACTGCGCACCATCATATGATAGTTACTCATTTTTAAATAAGAGGCAATTTCTTTTGTTTCCGGCTCGTCACTTGGAAAAACATCAATCACTTTCACAATCCAATCTGCGTCAGTTCCTGTAGTAGAAACTTGTAATTTAGCTAGTATTTCTCCCGCTAGTGACATATCATCAGCTAATACTTCCGTTTCAAAAACAATTACATCTTGACGCTTAGCTGCAAATCGCTGATCATCTGTCATGTATTTTCTTGGGGTAAAACCTTGTAATATATCCTCTGAGGAAGGTACAGGTTTTTTTGGATCACTAACAAATTCTTCAAAAGCTAAATTTTTCTTAGCCATTTTTGACAATTTGTTTTCTTGCAAATAGAAATCTTGTTTTACTGTATTTTGCGGTGGCCACGCATCGTATGTCTTCCACTCTTTTCGCCCAGAATCAAAAACATAAGCTTCAGGTAATTTATTCTCACCTTTTCCATTTTCCTTTAAAAAATGACGAAAGAAATTAGCTTCTATGTTTTTTTGATAAAAACCTGAAATACTGTCACCAAAATTGATATTTCCTATTACCTGTTTTGCTGAATTTCTTGCCCAATCGCCATGACTCCAAGGCCCCATAACAATAGTGTTATAATTTTTACTGTTTTTTTCAATTGTACTGTAAGTATTTAATGGACCGTACAAATCTTCTGCATCAAACCAACCTCCTACTGTCATCACCGCTGGCTTGATGTTCTTTAAATGCTGTAAAATTCCACGTTTCTGCCAAAAATCATCATAACTAGAATGATCTTTCAACTGTTGCCAAAACTCATTATCCTTACCATAATATTTGTCCAAATTTGACAAAGGTCCAGCATTCAAGAAAAATTGATAATCATCTTTGGTACCAACATCTGCAAATTTAAACCAATCTTCAGTAGTTCTCTTCGTTTTTTGAGGTCCAAATAATGGTGTTACCTTCCAATAGCTCAATAAATAAGCGCCATTGTGATGAAAATCATCAAAAAAGAAATCGGAAATACAAGCCTGAGGCGAAACTGCTTTCAATGCAGGATGGTTACTTAATAATGAATAAGTCGCATAAAATCCCGGATATGAAATTCCCCAAGTTCCTACATTTCCATTATTGTTTGCTACATTTTTAACTAACCAATCAATCGTGTCGTAGGTATCAGAGGCTTCATCAATATCTTTCTTATTTTTTCGATTTGGTATAAAACCACGCATATTATCATACAATCCATCACTCATATAACGACCTCTAACGTCTTGATAAACTACTATATAGCCCTCTTTCATCATCGTTTCGCTTGGCGAGATACTCCTTTTGAATTGATCTGCTCCATACGGGGCACAATCATAGGGAGTCCTTTGCATTATAATAGGATACTTTTTTGAAAGATCCTTTGGAGAATAAATACAAGTAAAGAGCTCAGCTCCATCCCGCATTTTGATATGCACCTCTTTTTTAGTATAATTAGCAGCAACATAATTTGGTGCTTTGTCTTGAGCAAAAAGAATTACACTAACGAAAAGTAATGCAATACTAAATAGTTTTTTCATAATTTTTGAATTAAAAAATAGTTTTTAAAGGTAAAAAATCTCACTGAATATAAGGTCGTAAACCAAATAATTTTATCTCTATCAAATCGCTGCAAATTCAAAGAGGATAAAGAAAATAGCAAAACTATTTACATCCTTCTTGAATAAAACAACCTGCCAGTAATTAAGCAGTTGCTTAAAATTACCTCTTTACTAAAACGACTTAAAAGAGAATTGATTAAAACATAAAGCAAAAAAAACACTAACTACTACCTTCACAGTAGTAACAATTAGTGTTTTTAGAACAATTAAATTCTTGGTATTTCTATTTTTGAAAGCGATCTATTCCAGATCTCAACCACTCTCTGTAGGCATTGATGTCTGAATTGTAACTCTCTGGTTTGTCAGATAACATCATTCCGTCATTGTCTAATATAATGTAATACGGCTGTGCATTTGCCTTAAATTTTGTAATTTGAAAATCACTCCATTTATTCCCTATACTTATAATTTTTTTACCAGTTTCTTTTGATACATATTGTTCTTTTATAGGCAATTCTCTTTTGTCATCCACATACAAAGAGATTAATACTACTTCATTTTGCAGTATTTTTAAAATTGCAGGATCAGACCAAACAAAGTCTTCCATTTTTCTACAATTGACACACGCATATCCTGTAAAGTCAAGTAAAATTGGCTTTTTTACTGATTTGGCATAAGCCAATCCTTTTTCATAATCTTCAAAAGCGATCAAATCATGTGGACCTAAATGTGCGCCTTCTGGCAAAATTTGGGCAGATGCGTTCGAACCGCTTTTAGAATTCCCAACTCCGTACGGACTTTCGCTGTAAGTCATAGGAGGTGGAAAACCAGAAATTATTTTTAATGGTGCTCCCCAAATTCCAGGAATCAAATAAACAGTAAAAGCTAAAACTACCAATCCTAAGTATAATCGTCCTACTGAAATATGATTCATAGGACTATCATGCGGTAATGTAATTTTTCCGAATAGATAAAAGGCTAATGTTCCAAAAATGGCAATCCAAATCACAAGGAACACTTCTCTCTCAAGAAAATGCAATTGCAATACCAAATCTGCATTCGACAAAAATTTAAATGCCAAAGCCAATTCTAAAAATCCTAAAACTACTTTGACAGTATTCAACCAACCACCTGATTTTGGCAATGAATTCAACCAACCAGGAAACATAGCAAACAACATAAATGGTAAGGCTAAAGCCAATGAAAATCCGAACATTCCTATAATTGGTGCTATTCCGCCTTTAGATGCCGCTTCGACTAAAAGAGTTCCTACGATTGGTCCGGTACACGAAAAAGATACAATCACTAATGCCAACGCCATGAATAAAATGCCTATTATTCCACCCCTGTCAGCCTGATTGTCTACTTTGTTAGCCCAAGAATTAGGCAACATAATTTCGAAAGCACCCAAAAATGATGAGGCAAATACAACAAGCAGTATAAAGAATATGATGTTGAACCACACATTTGTAGAGAGTGCATTTAAGGCATCGGCACCAAAAATCCAAGTCACTAAAAATCCCAAAACCACATAAATAAAAATAATTGCAATGCCATAAATAATAGCATTTCGAATTCCTTTGGCTTTAGTTTTGCTTTGTTTTGTAAAAAAACTCACTGTCATAGGAATCATTGGGAACACACAAGGGGTTAGCAATGCTGCAAATCCTGATAAAAAAGCTATGAAGAAAATGGACCACAATCCTCTTTTCGCAGCCGGTTTTGGGTCTATAGTTGAAACTCTCTCGGGTGTGGTAACTTGTTTTTCATCAACAGTACTATTAGAAATTACTGGAGCAACTTTTGTGGAGTCTAAAGGTACTAAATCAGTTGTGCTAGCAGTTGCAACTAATTTAACAGCAGTAACTTTAATTGTAAAGTTTTTTTCTACATTGATACAAACGTCTTTACAAACCTGATAGTTAAAATCAACTTTTATTTCCGTAAGCTTTGGATTTGTAATGCTAATTTCTTGTTGGATTTGAGCTTTTTTTTCAAAAAATGTTTCATTTACTTCAAAAATATCATTGTAAGCCGTTCTTGTTTTGCTTTCTTTAGCTTTACCTACTAAGTTGAAATTCCCTTTTTGATTTTTAAAGATAATTTCTAATGGTAATGGTCCTCCATCTGGAGTAAACTGGGAGTATAAATGCCAATCATTTTCGATTACAGCATTAAATGTTAAGATGTAGTTTGTCTCTGATTTTTTCTCTATTTTGGTAGTCCATTTTGCTGGATCTAGAATTTGTGCATTACCATTGGAATAAGCCAAAAAAGCAATGAATAAAAATAATAGTTTCTTCATTAGTCTAATTGTATTTTGAGTATGTTATTTGTTGTTGTATTAATTTTAAAGCGTTCATCCTGACGAATCCCAATAACCCAAACTATTTCATTATCAGAACATAGAATCCAGACGTTTTCCTTTTCTAGCAAAGACAATTTTTCATCTTTGAAAAGCTTACTTACTTTTTTAGATTTTCCATTCATGCCAAAAGGTTGAAAAACATCTCCCTCATTCCATCTTCGTAAAACTAGTGGATAACAGATTTTATCTGCGTCCACAAATATAGTTTTATTTGAAACGATACTAATGTCAGCTACTTTACAAAGTGTAAGTTTTAAGGGAATATTAACTTCCGAATGATCTTTTTGAATATAGTATTTATCATTTGAAGCTGTAAAATCTATCGGGCTTAAAATTAAGAATTCTCTATCTTTCAATAAACGATATTCTGGAGCAAAAATAGATTTTCCAGGTTGGCTTTCGACCAAATCATATATATCCTCCCACGCAGTAAATTCAAATTCTTTCAGCCATTGGTACAAATAGGATTTGAAATTGGGTAATTGTTGCAATTTCTTTAAATCAAAATATATGGTATCATTTTCTTGCCTAGCCACTTGCTGGTAAATCATAATAGAAGCATCTTCGACCATCACTTGTGCTTCTTGCAAATAGGTTTGCGTTTTATGAAATGACGAAAGAAAATTTGAATTAAATTCCTTTAACATCGGAACCAAATGATGGCGAATTTTATTCCGAAGGTATTTGTCAGACGCATTGCTGCTATCTTCTCGCCATTGAATAGTATTAAATTTGGCATATTCTTCGATTTCTTCTTGGCTAAATGCCAAAAGGGGACGCACTACTTTTTCGTTCTGTTCAGGAATCCCTGTCAAACCTTCTAATCCGGTTCCACGACTCAAATTAATTAAAAAAGTTTCCAAATTATCATCGGCATGATGTGCCGTAAGAATATAATCAAATTTTTCAGTATCTAATAATTCATAAAACCAGTTATAGCGCAACTCACGGGCGGCAACTTGAGTAGAGACTTTAAAATCTTCTGCAAAAGCTTTAGTATCAAATTGTGTAATAAATACCGGAATATCATTTGCGGAAGCATATTCCTGGACAAAATTTTGGTCTTCAAAACTTTCCATTCCACGCAACTGAAAATTACAATGTGCGATTCCTATTTGATAATCCAAGTGATGAAACAAATGCAAGAGCACCATACTATCTTTCCCACCACTTGTAGCAAGCAGAATTTTTTTTCCGTTCAAGAACTGAAAGTTTTGACGAAGATGATCTTGGAATTTCTGTAGCATATTCAAATTTAATGAATTCATTTTGTTTTAGGTTAAAACTTCTCGCATCGCTTTTGCTTTAAGCAAACATTCTTCGTACTCCTTTTCGGGAATAGATTGAGATGTAATAGCACTTCCTACAGAGAATGAAACATATTTTTTTTCTTGATTGTACAAAATGCTTCGGATTACTACATTGAAATCGAAATCACCATTTGGCGAAAAATACCCCACAGCACCACTATATAAACCCCGTTTTGTTTCTTCCAGCTGTTCAATGATTTTCATCACTGAAATTTTGGGAGCACCAGTCATACTTCCCATCGGAAAAGTGGTTTTTAATGCATCTACTGCTGAATATTGCGGGTCTAATTTTGATGTTACCGTCGAAATCATTTGGTGCACCTGTAAAAAAGAATAAATTTTACATAATTCTTGTACTTCTACAGATCCTTTTTGTGCCGTTCTTGACAGATCATTACGAACTAAATCCACAATCATTATGTTTTCTGATCGTTCTTTTGGGTCTAAAGCCAATTGTTTTATTGAATTTTCGTCTTCAATTGGGTCTGAAAATCGTTTGGCAGTTCCTTTTATCGGTTGTGAAATAAGCAAATCACCCTCTTTTCTTAGATATCGTTCTGGTGTAGCCGAAAGTAAAAAGTGATTGTTATTTTTAAAAAAAACAGCAAAAGGTGGTTTGGAGATTTCATTGAGTTTTAAAAACTTTTGGATTGGATCAATCGCGGCTTTTTCAACAAAAAACTCCATACAAAAATTAGCTTCATAAACATCCCCTTGATGAATGTGTTTTATTATTTTTGAAACTTTTTGAAGATAATTCTCCTTCGAAATTCGTTGTTGGATCGTTACTAGTTCTTCAATTTCAACTTTTGACTTTTGACTTTTAACTATATTTTCAAAATCTTCCTCTACTTCATCATCACACAAATTTAGGTATTGAATTTCGAGTTGATTGCCTTTCAATAAAAATAACTTTTTAGGCTGAAAGAAATACAAATCTGGAAATCCTAATCCGTCAAAATTAGTTGATTGTAACTGCTCTATATCATTTTTTAAATCATAGGATAAATAGCCAAAAAGCCAATCTTTAGTACTTTGTTGGTATTGTTTTAAATCCTCAAAAGCATTGTGATAATCTGTTTTTATTGAAGTAAATGCGTCGACGGCGAGAACACAATCATAACTCGAATAATTCTGTGGATAGTCATTACTGTCTAAATATATGATTTCGTGAAATTGTTGAGACCAAAATAAAAGCTGTTCTTTTAACAGTTTTGGATCAGAAATATACTTGTAAATAAAAGTTCTCAAAAAGTATTGGTATTTAAAATTCAAAATTACAACAAAAAATAAACCTTCAATAAACGATTTTACTAAAATTAGCTTATTTTTTTGTAACTTGGATAGTGAGTGTTCAATTTTAGATTTTTTAAATCATTAAATCATTCCGATTATGGCTTTAAAAATTTTCATTAATTTAGCTGTTAAAGACCTTAAAAAATCTGTTGCTTTTTTTACTAAACTTGGATTTTCTTTCAACCCACAATTTACTAATGAACACGCCACATGCATGATTATTGGAGACACTATTTTTGCGATGCTTCTTACTGACCAACGATTTAAAGACTTTACCAAAAAAGAAATTTGCAATGCCCATAAAAATACAGAAGTATTAATTGCAATAGATGCTGATAGTAGAGAAAAAGTAGATGAAATAGTAAAAACTGCAGTAGATGCCGGTGGTTCAATATATATGAAACCACAAGATCATGGATGGATGTATGGACATAGTTTTGCTGATTTAGACGGGCATCAGTGGGAAATTATGTATATGGATGAAAATGCAATTCCACTATAATAATTTTCAATATGTAACCACTTAAATAATATACTATGAAAATCGCAATTATTATTATTCGAAGCCTAATTGGACTTTTATTATTATTTGCATCGGTTAGTTTCTTTTTAAAACTAGCGCCAGAACCAGAAGCTACTGGAAATTTCAAAGCTTTTAATGTAGGTTTAGTTGCCTCAACGTACTTAATTCCTTTAGCTAAATCAATAGAATTCCTCTGCGGATTATCTTTTCTTACAGGTAGATACGTGACATTGGCCAATATCTTGATCCTTCCTATAACTTTAAATATTTTGTTTATTAACTTTTTCTTGTCACCGGAAGGAATACCTATTGCGATGTTCTTATTTTTAGGAAATCTATTTTTAATTTTTAGCCATTGGGAAAATTATAAAGGTCTGTTTGTAGCAAAAGGCTAATTAAACTCATCTCATAACAAATAAGAAACCCGTTCAATTGAACGGGTTTCTTTATTTTAAAACGAAATTAATTATCTAATTTAGATTCCTAATTACACATGCAAAGCTCTATTATCAGTTGCTGCTAAAGCTGCTTCTTTTATTGCTTCCGCAAAAGTTGGATGCGCATGAGACATTCTTGAAATATCTTCAGCAGATGCTTTAAATTCCATTGCAGTTACTGCTTCAGCGATTAAATCCGCACAACGAGCACCAATCATGTGAACGCCTAAAACTTCATCTGTTTTTGCATCTGCAAGAATTTTCACAAATCCGTCTAAATCCCCACCTGCACGAGCACGACCTAAAGCTTTGAAAGGAAAACTTCCTGCTTTATACTCTACTCCGGCAGCTTTCAATTGCTCTTCCGTTTGGCCAACAGCAGCTACTTCCGGCCAAGTGTAAACAACACCAGGAATCAAGTTATAATCAATATGTGGTTTCTGACCCGCTAAAATTTCGGCAACCATAGTTCCTTCCTCTTCTGCTTTGTGCGCTAACATTGCTCCACGAACAACATCGCCAATTGCATAGATATTAGGAACTGAAGTTTGTAAATGATCGTTTACTTCAACCATTCCTCTATCTGAGATTTTTACTCCTGCTTTATCAGCATTCAAACCATCTGTATACGGGCGGCGACCAACAGAAACTAATGAATAATCTCCTTCCAGCGTAATAGTTTCTCCTTTTGCATTTTCAGCTTGAACTACAACACCTTCGCCATTTCTTTCAACTGATTTCACTTTGTGTGAAACGTAGAATTTCATCCCTTGTTTCTTTAATACTTTAGTCAATTCTTTAGACAACGAAGCGTCCATTCCTGGAATGATTCGGTCTAAATATTCTACAACAGAAACTTGCGCTCCCAATCGTAAATACACCTGACCTAATTCAATTCCGATAACTCCACCACCAATAATCACCAAATGTTTTGGTACCTCTTTAAGTTTCAAAGCTTCGGTAGAAGTGATAATTCTCTCTTTATCGATTTTGATAAAAGGTAAAGAAGATGGTTTTGAACCTGTAGCAATAATGATGTTTTTCGCTTCGATAGTTTCAGTAGTTCCATCTGCTTTTACAACAGCAACATGTGTAGCATCAACAAATGAACCCAGTCCTTCGAGAACGGTTATTTTATTTTTGTCCATTAAAAATTTTACTCCACCTGAAGTTTGATCAACAACCGCTTGTTTGCGAGCAATCATTTTCTCTAGATTTACTTTTACTTCTCCTGAAAGTTCGATTCCGTGGTCTGCAAAATGTGCAATTTCACTAAAATGGTGAGATGACGCAAGCAATGCTTTTGAAGGAATACAACCAACATTTAAGCAAGTTCCACCAAGAGTTGAATATTTTTCGATAATTGCTGTTTTGAAACCTAATTGTGCACAACGAATTGCTGCTACATATCCGCCTGGACCAGAACCTATAATGACTACGTCAAATGAACTCATAGTATATTTTTTTATTGTGTTTTTATAAAATGTTGCACAAAATTAAGGAATTAAGTTTTGTTTAAAGTTTAATTCAGAAGGTTTTTTGTTACGAATTTTTAGTAGTTAGCATTTACTAATTATTGAATACCGCTTTAAATTCACGTTTATTCTAAATATCAACAATTGTACTGTTTTTAACTTCGCTAATCATAAATGTGCTGTGCGTACTTCCTATATGCTGTAATGTGGTGAGTTTTGTAACCAAAAATTCCCGGTAGGCCTCCATATCTTTAACCACAATTTTTAATATGTAATCATAATCGCCACTCACATGATGGCATTCAATCACTTCCTTAAGCTGTATTACTTCACTTTCGAACTTAGCGATAAACTCCTTGGTATGTTGTATTAATTTAAGATGACAAAAAACAACAAATCCTTTTTCAACTTTAGAACGGTTGACTAAAACAACATATTTCTCAATAACCCTTTCTCGTTCCAATTTTTTAATACGTTCATAAACTGCCGTGACAGATAGATTCAATTTTAAGGAAAGTTCTTTGGTTGTTTTCTTACTGTCTGTTTGTAGTAAAAAAAGTAGTTTTTTATCTATTGAATCTAATGTCATTTTAATAAAATTTAGAATGGATAAATAATCTATAAAGTTATTATTTACGAAGCTAATTTAGAAAATTAAATTGTATAATTTATATTTAATAGTTTTAAAATCTAATGTCGAACAATATGATTGATTATTAATCTAAATCACTGTTATTTTGAAAAGGTTTTATTCAAACCGAAATCTCCTAGCCCTGATAGAAGCGGCATACTTTTATTCGCCGCGGCGAATAAAAGATAAAGCGAATAGCAGGAATGGCTTCAAATAACAAAAAAACTATGAAAAATTTCAATCCCGCAGACAACATTCAGGATTTACAGTATTTTGGTGAATTTGGTGGTGTAAATCCATCGATTTCAGACTCGTCAACCTATACTTTTTTATCGGCAAAAACGATGTTCGATACTTTTGAAGGTAATATGGAAGGATGCTACTTGTATTCCCGTCATTCCTCGCCGAGTAATTTATATTTAGACAAAGCCTTGGCAGCAATGGAAGGCACCGAAACAGCTAATGTATCTGCTTCTGGGATGGGAGCAATTACGCCTACACTATTACAACTGTGCAGCTCAGGCGATCACATTGTTTCTAGTAGAACCATTTACGGAGGAACATATGCATTCCTTAAGAATTTCACGCCACGATTAGGTATCAAAACCACTTTTGTTGACATCACGAAACTTGCTGTTGTGGAAGCAGCTATTACTCCCGAAACTAAAGTTTTATATTGCGAAACGGTGAGTAATCCTTTATTGGAAGTTGCCGATATTGCTGGACTAGCCGAAATTGCAAAAAGACATAATTTAAAATTGGTTGTAGATAATACTTTTTCACCATTGTCCGTTTCTCCTGCAAAATTAGGTGCTGATATAGTGATTCACAGTTTAACGAAATACATCAACGGAAGCAGTGATACGGTGGGTGGTGTAACATGTGCTTCTCAGGAATTTATCGACAGTTTAAAAAATGTAAATAACGGTGCCAGTATGTTATTGGGCCCAACAATGGATAGTTTACGATCTGCTAGTGTAATGAAAAACTTACGTACACTACATATTAGAATGAAACAACACAGCCATAATGCGAAGTATTTAGCAGAACGCTTTGAAAAAGATGGATTAAAAACAGTTTATCCTGGATTAAAAAGTCACCCGAGTCATGAATTGTATTCGTCTATGATTAACCATGAGTATGGTTTTGGGGGAATGATGACGCTTGATGTCGGCACATTAGAAATGGCAAATGCCTTAATGGAATTGATGCAAGAAAAAAACTTGGGATACCTTGCTGTGAGCTTAGGCTTTTACAAAACTCTATTTAGTGCACCAGGAACCTCTACATCTAGTGAAATTCCTATGGAAGAACAAATAGAAATGGGATTGACTGATGGTTTAATTCGATTCTCCATTGGTTTAGATAATGATATTGAAAGAACGTATCAAATGATGAAGCAATGCATGATAGAATTGAATGTGCTAGCATCAGAATCCGTTTTGGCGGAATAGTAGATACAATTTAAATTACAAAAAGCAGCAAAGTATTTTGCTGCTTTTTGTATAACCTATTTCTAATAATAAAATTTATTAAGACTTAGCATATTAAAACTAATATTAACCTTAAAATCTACACTATCTATATTCGATTTAAAGTGGTTCTAAAATTGATTTTCTCATCTCAAAATATCAAATATTTATCTTGAATCCACAATTTTTGACCTTGCTTTAGTTTAAAATTAAGTACAAATTAGTTTAAAAAACTGATTTTTTCCTGTTAAGATTATGATTTTTGTTTAAACCCCAACTTTTGAACTTGTTACCATTTAGATCACAATTTAAAGAGGTTAGAAATATAGAATTCTTCCTTTTTAGACTAACTAATATTTATGCTTAATTTTGCTTCCCCACAGGTTTTAGGATTGATCCATTTTCAGTCCATTGCTCTACCATCTGAGCCAAGGTACCATACTTTTAAAAAGTAAATTATACAAAAAAGCCTATCATT
>NZ_JBLVPT020000017.1:0-73408 GCF_048286795.2 Flavobacterium frigidum | reverse complement strand
TTTACGAACATAATAATCATTTCAAATCGTCACGCTCAAAAATGACTCTTAAAATACAGATTTACAATAATTTCAAAGAACTTGTTTTATTTTTTAGTGGACACTAGTGATATTTTAATTAGAATTAATCCGAAATAACTTCACCCTTTATTTTAAGAGCAACTCTGCCGCCTTCATAATTTACTGCATTAGACTCTACCGTCAAGGTTTTTCTAATTGGTCCAAGTGCCATATTATACTTTACTGTTATTTTGCCTTTTTTCCCAGGTAGAATTGGCTCTTCTGGTTTAGTAGGAACTGTGCAACCACAAGTAGACAATACATTACTTATTATTAATGGTGCATTACCTGTATTTGTAAAGATAAAATCACGAGAGCCGTTGTCATTCTTATTGACCTTTCCATAATCGATCGTGTTGTCTTTGGCTTCAAATTCAATTTTTGGACCATTTTGAGCAAAACCAATACTGCTAATTAATGCGAATGCGACTAAAGCTATTGTTTTTTTCATTTCCTAAATATTTAAATTCATTAAGTAAATTTACATCCTTTTAATTTACGTACAAATATTTTTTTCGCTTTTTATAGTGTACTTTATTATTTACTTTTGTTCTCAACTTGAATTACAAATATCAGACCAAAGTTTAATTTTGGTTTTAACAGTTGCTTTTTATGACTATTCCTGCACAATTTGACGCTAAAACTATTGAAAATAAGTGGTATGACTACTGGATGAAGAATAATTATTTTCACTCTGAGCCCGACCACAGAACACCTTATACTATTGTAATTCCTCCTCCCAATGTTACTGGAGTTTTGCACATGGGGCACATGTTAAACAATACGATTCAAGATGTATTAATTCGAAGAGCCCGACTAAAAGGTTTTAATGCATGTTGGGTTCCTGGAACGGATCACGCCTCTATAGCCACCGAAGCGAAGGTAGTGGCTAAATTGAAAGCCGAAGGAATCAATAAAAATGATTTAACACGCGAGGAATTTTTATCTCACGCTTGGGAATGGACAGATAAGTACGGTGGTGTAATTCTAGATCAATTAAAAAAACTAGGTGCTTCGTGTGACTGGGAACGAACTAAATTCACAATGGATCCTGATATGTCGGCATCTGTAATTCGTTCTTTTGTCGATCTATATAATAAAGGTTTGATTTATAGGGGGTATCGAATGGTAAATTGGGATCCTGAAGCAAAAACTACTTTGTCTGATGAAGAAGTAATTTATGAAGAACAGCAAGGAAAACTGTATTTTCTGAAATATAAAATAATCCCCTCCCCAGCCCTCCCCAAAGGGGCGGGAGTTGAAGAGCTTGACTCTCCTCCTTTGGAGGGGTTTGAGGAGGAATTTCTTACTATTGCAACAACGCGTCCCGAAACTATTTTTGGCGATACTGCGATTTGTATTAATCCAAATGACGAACGTTTTGCTCATTTGAAAGGCAAAAAAGCGATTGTTCCTATTTGCGGAAGAGTTATTCCAATTATTGAAGATGAATATGTAGATATCGAATTTGGAACTGGTTGTTTAAAAGTGACCCCAGCGCACGATATGAATGACAAAGCATTGGGAGAAAAACACAATTTGGAGATATTTGATATTTTCAACGAAGATGCAACCCTTAACAGTTTTGGATTGCATTTTCAAGGTCAAGATCGTTTTGTGGTTCGTGAAGCAATTGCCAAAGAATTAGAAACCATTGGTGCTTTGGCAAAAACAGAAATACACTTAAATAAAGTTGGAACCTCAGAAAGAACAAAGGCCGTTATCGAACCTCGTTTGTCTGACCAATGGTTCTTGAAAATGGAAGATTTGGTAAAACCAGCAATCCAATCTGTTTTGGTCGATGGCGATATCAAATTACATCCAGCTCGTTTTAATAATACCTATGCACACTGGCTTAACAACATTCGCGATTGGAATATATCCCGTCAACTTTGGTGGGGACAACAAATTCCGGCGTATTTTTATGGTGACGGAAAAGAAGATTTTGTCGTTGCCGAAACAATTGAAGAAGCATTGAAATTAGCACAAGCTAAAACTTCTAACTTCTCACTTCTAACTTCTGACTTACGTCAAGATGTTGATGCTCTTGATACTTGGTTTTCGTCTTGGCTGTGGCCAATGTCTGTTTTTGGAGGGATTATGGATCCAGAAAGCGAAGATTTTAAATACTATTATCCTACGAATGATTTGGTTACGGGTCCAGATATTTTATTTTTCTGGGTGGCCAGAATGATTATTGCAGGTTATGAATACACCGATAAAAAACCGTTTACAAATGTATATTTAACTGGTTTGGTTCGAGATAAGCAACGTCGAAAAATGTCTAAATCACTAGGAAATTCTCCAGATCCTTTAGACTTAATTGAAAAATTTGGTGCCGATGGTGTTCGTGTAGGATTGCTTTTGAGTGCTTCTGCAGGAAACGATATCATGTTTGATGAAGAATTGTGTAACCAAGGTAAAGCGTTTACCAATAAAATTTGGAATGCGTTTAAACTAATCAAAGGATGGGAAGTGTCTGATGCTATTCCTCAGCCAGAATCGTCTAAAGTAGCCATTGAATGGTATGAGGCTAAATTGCAACAAACACTTCTTGAAATTGAAGATAACTTTGAAAAGTATAGAATTTCAGATGCGTTAATGGCAATTTATAAATTAGTTTGGGACGACTTTTGTTCTTGGTTCTTAGAAATGATCAAACCGGCGTACCAACAGCCAATAGACAGCGAAACTTTGGCGAAAGCCATTGAAATGCTCGAAAACAATTTGAAATTATTGCATCCTTTTATGCCGTTTTTGACTGAGGAAATTTGGCAAATTCTTGCAGAAAGAACCACAGCAGAAGCATTAATCGTTTCGACTTGGCCTGAAATGAAACCATTTAATGCCAGTTTAATTGTTGATTTCGAAAATACTATTGAAGTAATTTCCGGAATTAGAACGATTCGTAAAGACAAAAATATTCCATTCAAAGATGTAATAGAGTTGAAAGTTGTTAATAATGATAAAGCTTCTACTTATTTTGATTCGGTTGTAACCAAATTAGGGAATATCACTGCATTAGAATATGTATCGGATAAAGTAGATGGAGCATTGTCTTTCCGTGTAAAATCTAATGAATATTTTATCCCTATCACTGGAAACATAAACGTTGAAGAGGAAATTGCAAAATTAACAGCAGAGTTGGTGTATACGCAAGGTTTCTTGAAATCTGTTCAAAATAAACTATCTAATGAGAAGTTTGTTGCTGGCGCGCCAGAGAAGGTGTTGGCAAACGAAAGACAAAAAGAAGCGGATGCTTTAGCAAAAATTGAAACCATCGAACACAGTTTGGCTGGACTAAAATAGGAACAAAATTAAAACCTTATTATTATCCCATTTGCAACGTTTGCGAATGGGATTTTTTTTTACATGAATAATTTTTTAAGTTGCAATTAAAATTTTAGTCACCTATTAATAGAGTTTAATCTTTTTAAATCACTTTAAAATAGGGCTAATCTATTAGTATTACAATTCAACTTACAATACCTTCATTCTGTTTAACCTAATTCATGTAGGTCCAATCCTTAGTGGTTTAGTTTGAAATACTTTTATCGACAAACGTCAATAGCACTGTGTTTAAAAGAGTATTTTGTCCTTTAATCGATTTTAAATTGCTTCCTGAAATATTGTTAATAATTTTACAATAAGATTTCCAAATACCACAATTAATACAAGATGAAAAAAGCATTTAGTCCTACTTATAGGCAACATTATTTTGAAGGCTATTCTATTGGTTTAAATCCATATTTAGAATTTAGTAGTGCAATGAAAAACGCTGCATTTATAATTGGATTTAATGCTGGGCGATCAGAATATGAACGAATGAATGGCTTAATTTGTAATGGAATTCCGCAGCGAATCGTTACAGATATGATTTTGGAAGATTTTCTTATTGCAGGCTTACTTGGATTGCCTATTGATGATGAAGGATATACAGCACATCAAGTAGCGATGATTGAGGAATGGTATCAAAGTGGTATCGAGAAGTATGAACCCAATCATAGCAATACTCTTTTTGAGCTACTGGAAAAAAGTGGAATTCAAATCAGTTAAGAGCCATTATGATTTCCATATAATCCCCAAAAACCGATTATAATTATATAAAATGCCCCCAAATAATATTTATTTTTTGGAGGCAATCTATTTTTGAAACGAGGATTTTACTATTTATTTTTTAGAATAAAAATAAGAACAGTAATGGAAATACAACTCCAGCAACCGCTAGTTTCCAACCTCTGTTCTTCCAACTGAATTTTCCAGCTTTGATCATCAAAGTTCCAGTCAGGGCGATAATGATTAAACTTATTGCAAAAATATCCGAATAATAAATCCAGAAGTTCGATGTGTTTTTGTGTAATTTCATCGTTTGACTGATGATTGGCGTTTTTACAAATGATACAATTTCCCCTTTTCCTGTTTTCATATCAATTTCGACATCGTGGTTTTCAAAAGAAATTTTAAAAACATCCTTCTTTACATTATGACGTCTGAACTTGTCTTCGATTCCCAATTTTTTTCCAAAATCCTCAGCAAATTTTTCATCAATTTTATTTTCTTCAGGGAGTTTCACTGTGATAGCTTTGGTTTCTGTAGTGTATTTTTCAGGATGCCACATATCTCTGTGATTCATTAATAGTCCAGAGAATGCAAAAGATACAATCAGTCCAATGTAAAAATATCCTAAATCGCGGTGTAGGTTTCTTGCTTTAATTTTTTTCATGGTTTAAAAAATTATAAAATAAATCAGGAGTCAGACTATTTGTTTGGTAAAAGGTTTAATTAAAATTTATATCGTAAACTGGTTAATACTTGTCTCGGTGCAATTGGGTTTACGCTATAGTTTTCGTGCACAGTGTAATTCAACTCATTTGTAACGTTAGAAAGTTTGCACAAGATCGATATTTTTTTCCATTCATAACCAGTGGATACGTCAATTGTGGTATAGCCTTCTAAAGGAATTTCTCTGTCAAATATTCCATTAGGCAATGAAGCATCGACTTGATTGTTCCATCCACCAACTCTTTTTCCGATATAATTTCCTAAAGCTCCCAGCGAAAGTCCTTTAAATGTACCAGATTGCAATGTATAGAAAAAACTTAAATTGGTAGTATTTGCTGGAGTTCTAGCTAATCGATCTCCTTCAATAAAGCTCCCTTTTAAACCAGAAGTTTTGGTAAAGCGCATGTCATTGTAACTGTATCCGGCAATAATGTTTAGTCCCTCAACTGGTTTTGCAACAATATCAAGTTCTACTCCTTTGCTGTTTGTTTCTCCACTTAACACTTTTATTGAACTATCTGTATTAGAGGATCCATCAGCTTTAAATTCAGCTGTTTGTGCTAAATTACTATTTGTAATTTGGTACACAGTAACATTTGTGCTTAATGCTCCTCTCCAAAAATCTTTCTTCACACCAACTTCATATTGGTCAATTATGGAAGGTTCAATTGCTTTTAAGTCTACTGTTGTTCCTGTATTTGGAGTAAAAGAGTTTGCGTAACTAGCAAATACAGACAGATCTTTTGTAGGTTGATAAACCAATCCGAGTTTTGGAGTGAAGGCGAGGTCTTTTCGTTTTTTGTCTTCAATACTTGTTTTTTTAACCATGTCTGTGGTTTCTACTTGTGCCTCTTGCCAAGACCAACGAATTCCTGCGAGAACTTTGAATTTTTCAGTAAGTGAAATCAAATCTTGTGAATAGATACCAAAACGGTTAGTATCTGTTTTTACAATTCGGGTATTTGTGCTATTTGGGATTGCTCCGCCTTGATCAAAATTTTCAAAATCGAATAGGTTTCCACTACCATATGTTGCAGGTGTAAACGTAAAAGTGTATGCTTGTAAAAATGAATTTTCCATATCTACACCCGTAAACAATTGATGTTTAATTTGGCCTGTTTTAAAATTTCCTTGCACACTCAATTGTTCGCCTATAATTTGTTCTAAGTTTTTGTTTTGTCCCAAAGGTCGATTCCAATCACCATTTGCAGCTGGTTGCACTCGTTCTGTGCCCTTAGAAGTTCTTTCATAGTTTTGAAAAGAAGTATTAAAGTTTAATTTCCAATCTTTATTAAAATTATGTGTAACTAAACCAGAAACAGTTGCTTGGTTTGTTTCTCCATTAGACCAAGTTGCGCCTAAATAAAGGTTTCTTGGAAGGTCTAAGATTTTTTTTCCGATGATTCCCGTTCCAAAATCAGGTGTCCAATAGTCTTTTAAATAGTCTCCTTGTAAAATTATTTCAGTTTTATCACTTACTTTAAACAAAAAGGAAGGATTAATGTAATAGCGCTCTTTGGTTACATTATCTCTAAAACTTTCAGAGTTTTCATAAGAACCAGTAAAGCGGTAAGCCATAATGTCATTCAATGGACCATACACGTCAATGGATGGTTTATAAAAGGAGTAGCTCCCCATTTGCATTGAAATTTCGCCACCTTTTTTAAATGACGGAGTTTTAGTAACCATGTTTAAAATTCCCCCTGGCGCCACATTTCCGTAAAGTAGAGCCGCACTTCCTTTTAATACTTCAACTTTTTCTAAGGACGATACTTCAGGAACAGATCCGCTATTAAAACGGAAACCATTTTTAAACATATTATTGGCAGACATGTCATATCCTCTAGAAAAAAACGATTCTTGAGCGCCACCTCTAGCCGAACCTACATACACACCATTGATGTTTTTGATGACTTCACTTAAGCGGATAGCTTGTTGTTGTGTTATTATTTCAGCGTCAATAACTTGAACACTTTGTGGTGTATCCATAGGTTTTAAACCAGATCGCAGTGCCGAAACAGGTTTTTTCTCTTTATTGGCGGTAATAATAACTTCTCTAAGCACACCACCTTTTTTATTTTTGATTGTGTCAAATTCTGATGACATAGTGGTGTCAAAATTTTTATCATCATTTGCATTAGCTGATTCTTGTGCGAAACAGGACAAGCTGAAAAATAGGCTTAATGTTGGTAGTAAAATATATTTCATGATCGTTTATTTGGAATAATTAAAAATAACGATGCAAATATATAACCCACTTTTGGTTTAACAAAACTTATTTAGACTAAATATGAATAGTAAATTAGACATAGTTCACTCGCTATTGAAATTCAGTATTTTAAGAGCATAAAAAAGCTTTACTTTTTAGAGTAAGGTTTAGATTGGTGGGCGATATGTTAAAATTTTATTTGATTTTCTTCATTGTAAATTCTTCAGAGCTAGCTTTTCCTTCTTGTTTTCCAGAAATTTTAACCGTTAAATCAGCCGTAGTTTTATGAGCATACGTGATTTTTTGGGGATAATCGTGTTTAAGATTTTCGAATGTCAGTTGTTGTGGAGTTTCATTCGTTTGTTTGAAAGCAACTGCTTTATCGTTGTTTTGTCCTATTATCGTAGCAGAATAGACAAGAACTTCTCCTTTTTGTTGCAAGGTGATGCTTTCAAAATGGATCGTATCCTTTTCTTTAATAAAATAGGAAGTTGCTTGAAAAGTGCTGTCATTTACTTTTGACCAAGACTCAGTCAGCGTACCTTCATCGGATTTGCTTTCCCAATTACCCAAAAGCCAACTAGCTTCCGTTATTTTATTAACTTTCTCCGATTTTTGGCAAGAAGTAACCATTAGGGTTACAACGATAAAAAGAATTGTATTTTTCATGAGATGCAGAATTTATTCGTGATTACAACTTATCAAAATTAACAAAAAGATTGCAATTAGTGCTATTTCATAGTCAAATTATTGTAATTGATTGCTGTTTATCCTGGCTATTTGTCACGCTGCATGCGTCTCGACAATGGTACTTTACTGCATAAAGAAGCTTCTAGCTTGCCTTTTTCTCTTTACTATTCGTAAGGAATGTAAATTTAAAGTGCGCATCCTTTCAAAATCGTATAAACCAAATCCTTCGTAGGTTTTTGATCTTCTAATTTCTCCCAAACTACATCAAAAGGTACTTTAAAATCGCAACCTGATTTATAATTACTGCAACCATAAGCCGTTTTTCCTTTCAAAATAATTCCTTTTTTACATAAAGGGCAAGTTAATTCGTCCGGAATGGTTTTTACAGCAATCTTTTTCTGTTCTAAAACGAGTTTGAAATTGTCATCTAAACGCAACAATCCTTCAACAATTCCTGAATTGATTTTAAAATCTTTTAAGTTTACTGTCGATCCTTTTTGAAGCAATCGCAAGTACTGGTTTTCGGATATTTTTTTATCGGCAAAAGTGTAAGGTAATAGAAAAATGCATCCTGCTTTATAATCGCTACAGCCATAGGCCGATTTTCCTTTTATAAGTATTCCCTTTTTGCATTTAGGGCATGCTTCTGCCAAAATTCCAGCGGCTTTCTTTTTTTCAACTTTTTCAACTTCTTTTTGGATTGTTCCTGCTTGAGAAATAGTAGCTTGTCTGCTTTCGCTACGAACTTCATCAACCAAAGTGGCTACCATTCGCTTCATATTGTTGATAAAAGAACTAGCATTATAGGTTCCTTTTTCAATATCCCTCAGCTGCTTTTCCCAAGATCCTGTCAATTCTGCAGACTTTACCAAATCATTTTGGATTGTATTAATAAGCTGAATACCCGTTGGTGTAGGCAAAACTTGTTTTTTATTTCGAACAATATAGTTTCTCCTAAAAAGCGTTTCAATAATATTGGCTCGCGTCGAAGGTCGCCCAATGCCGTTTTCTTTCATCAATTCGCGTAAATCTTCATCGTCAATTTGCTTACCGGCCGTTTCCATAGCGCGCAATAAAGTCGCTTCGGTAAATTGATTCGGTGGTTTGGTTTCCTTTTCTAAAAACGAGGGTTCGTGTGGCCCTTTTTCACCTACAACAAAACTTGGCAAAATATCGGCTTCTTTTTCATTAGCGTTTGGATTTTCGAAGACTATTCGGAACCCTTTTTTTAAGATTTCTTTTCCTGTGGTTTTCAAAGATACGTCTGCTGCTTTACCAACTACTGTGGTATTGGCAACCAAACAATCATCATAAAATACTGCAATAAATCGCTTTGTAATACTATCATACACTTGTTGCTGATTGTATTGCAAATTACTTTGAATCCCAGTTGGAATAATGGCGTGGTGATCTGTTACTTTTTTATCATTGAAAACCTTAGGTGATTTTTTTATTTTTTTTTCCAAAAGTGGTTGCGTCAATGCGGCATAATTCGTCAAGTTTTTAAGAATTCCCGGCACTTTTGGATAAACATCATTGGGTAAAAATGTGGTGTCTACTCTGGGATATGTGACTACTTTTTGTTCGTACAAAGTCTGTACAATTTTAAGGGTTTCCTCTGCCGTAAAACCAAATTTTGTATTGCAATAGACTTGAAGGCCTGTTAAATCAAAGAGTTTTGGAGCATACTCATTGCCGTTCTTTTTTTCGACAGAAACAATTTCGAACTCACTTTCTTTGACTTTATTAGCGAGAATTTCGCCATCTTCTTTTTTCAAAAAGCGCCCTTCCTCATAACTGAAAACCGTGTCTCGATACACCGTTTGTAATTCCCAATATGGCTGCGGTTTAAAATTCTCAATTGCTGTAAAGCGATCCACAACCATTGCTAATGTTGGCGTTTGTACCCTACCTATAGATAATACTTGTTTGTATCCGCCATGTTTTACGGTGTACAATCGGGTAGCATTCATACCCAGTAACCAGTCGCCAATAGCTCTGGAAAATCCGGCGTAGTATAAATTATCGTAGTTTGCGGATGGTTTCAGATTTTGAAAACCTTCTTTGATAGCTTCGGTGGTTAGTGATGAAATCCACAGGCGTTTTACCTCGCCTTTGTATTGTGCTTCGTTCATAACCCAGCGCTGAATCAGTTCCCCTTCTTGTCCCGCATCCCCGCAGTTAATGACCAACTCGGCTTTGTCGAACAAACTTTTTATGATTCTGAACTGCTTTTGGATCCCTGAATTCTCCACCACTTTGGTTTCAAATTTCTCGGGAAGCATGGGCAGGTTATTCAAATCCCAACTTTTCCAGTGCGGTTTGTAATCGTTCGGTTCTTTCAAAGTGCATAAATGACCAAAAGTATACGTTACCTGATACCCATTGCCTTCAAAATACCCATCGTGTTTGGTATTGGCTCCCAAAACGGATGCGATTTCTCGTGCTACACTTGGTTTTTCGGCAATACAGACCTTCATTTTTTGCGATTGATTTTGAAGTCGCAAATTAGGAATTTAGAAATTGGTATGAAAAGGAAATCTAAGGGAGTTATGATTAGGATGTTCGTCCTGTTTTTTTAGAAGTAATAAAATTTATGGATTTCCATTACTTGATACTTTAGTTTGGAGTATCAGAAATTTGGATATCGTTTTTTAAGATTTTATATCTTTTTACGAGCTACGCTTATAAAAACAAAAAAGAAAAATAAAAAGAACATCCAGTCATTGATGCCATAAATCACATAAAATATACCAGCCATTTTATCTTTTTCTAGCACATCTGTTATTTTGTTATCGAGTATCCATTTTGTCCAGTGGGTAGCATAAATTAATTTTTCAATCATAAATACGGCAATTAACCATTTTACTTGATCAAAATTTTGGGATACAGCAATATAAGCAAACCCCCAAACTACAATCATCATCAATCCAAAATTGGACATGGCTTGAGGATCAAATTCTGGAATGACCGCATTACTAAAAAATCTGGAGAATAATAATACGCCTGATATGTTCATCAATCCAGCAAGAATAAATCCTTTTGTTAGGTGTTCTTTTTTAATATTCATTTTTTGTCGAATTAGATGTGATTTTGTAAATTTTGACTTTGAACTTTTTGCTCTTTAATTTTAAAGTACTAAAAATAAGCGATCTATTTTGTAAATGTACTTGATTTGCTGTTAAGTAAAAAGGTTTTTAAAATGCTTGGCCGAGTGATAGCAAACAGGCGAAGCCAATCACTCCAAATAAAATACTAACTTTTCAGTGAGTCTAGTACCCAAATTCGTTTTAATGGCTGTTATAAGTTTGGTTTTTTTATTATTATGTTTTGCGGAACTCTACTTTTTTTAATAAATCCCCAAATTTTTCCGTCTGGAGTCAAATCATTATAATTTTTTTTAATGTAAGGTCTTCCTCCGTCATTTGGATAAAATGACTCGCTCAAATATTCAATTTCTTCTTTGTCTAATTCTCTAACTGCACCATTTTCCTCAACATAAACAAACTCAAATCGATTTTGTACTTTATGATCAACCATATCTTTTTTAGTTTGATTCAGATTTTGCCAATTAAATTCAAACTCTTTTTTTTCGATTTCAGTCGCTTTGAATTTCTCAATAAAATCATTTAATTTCAAATTATTATCAGTCCAATATCCATAATTATCTTTAAATGGCATTTTCACAATTGCAATTCCATTTTTTTTAATTCCTATCTCTCTTTCAGGAATTCCATTTTCTTTTCCACATTCCAAAAGCCAATATTCAACATTATCTATTTGATTTTCGAAATCTGGATTTGCTTTTGGAGTTATTTTTCTAAAAATATATGAAACTATATTAAAAAAATATTTTTCAAAAACTCCTTCTTTTTTATTTTCTGAAATGGTTTTTGGAATTTGGAATTTAATATATTTCATTTTCGCTTTCTATTTTGTTAAGTGACTCCTAAGGTCTTGCTAATATGGCCTTTTGGGACTAAATTAAGCCGTATTTCAGGATTTGCTAAATCTTTGAAGAACTAGCCAAGCTTACAATTTAGCTAATTGCTCAAATCCGTTGTAGCTTTTGGTGTTTTTTTAGCTATTATAAACTTTTCAGTGCTATTTCAGATAACTTATTTGATATTTGAACTGCGAGAATTAAAAACATATTTTTCATTTTTTCTTCCAAGTTATTACCTTTTTCGCTCTCATTTAAAAGTTTCTTTAGTCTATTGTAATTTGTAGTCAACGAAAAACATTTTTCAAATGTGTCAACGTCACTTATATGCGCAAACTTGTTTCGAATCTCCATAAATATTTGAAATTTTTCTATTTCAATTTTATCAAGATATTTTAAATCTAATAATAAATTTGCCTTTGCATTAAAACTTAAAGCTTGGCTACTTGTCCCAAAGGATTTAGAACCCTCTGGAGTTATTCCAAGTAATTTTGCAAGAATAAGATTTACAAATCCTTCATGGCTAACAGAAATCTCAATTACTAAACTTCTTGGTGTCTGATTATTTTTTTCTTTCATAAAATTACTGCTAACTCGTCTATACGTATTATAAAATCAGACCTATCGCCTAAATTTAAAGAGATACTTCTCACTGTTGTCATTTTTAATTTGTTTCAAATATAATTCAAATTCTGTATTGCATTTAATTTTTGAAGTATTTTATTTACATTAATCCATAAAAAAAGTGGAGACCCAATAGTTCCACTTTTATAGCAAGCATTAAAAATTTACTTCTTCTTCAGTTCCTTTTTAAAAAAATCTATTGTTCTTGTCCATGATAAAGTTGCTGCTTTTTCATCGTAGCGCGGTGTAGTATTGTTGTGAAAACCATGGTTCACTCCTTCATAAAAATAAGCGACATGCGCTACTTTGTTCTTCTTCAGTATGGTTTCATAAGCGGGCCAGCCATCATTTACACGAGTGTCTAAGCTGGCATATTGCGCTAGGATAGGAGTTTTTATGAGTTCGGCTTCGGCTGCTGTGGGTTGGCCACCATAATACGGAACCGCAGCACCCAAGGTTGGGATTTTTACCGCCATCATGTTGGCAATCCATCCGCCAAAACAAAAACCAACTACACCAATATGTCCGTTGCAATCTTTGTGTGCTTTTAGGTAATTGTAGGCTGCAATGAAGTCTTCGAGCATTTCCTCTCGGGTTCGTTTTTTTTGTAATTCTCGACCCGCATCATCATTTCCAGGATAACCGCCTAGTGGTGACAAAGCATCAGGTGCCAAGGTGATAAAACCATCTACGGCTGCTCTGCGTCCTACATCTTCAATATACGGATTCAATCCGCGATTTTCATGCACCACAATAATTCCGGGTACTTTCTTTTTGCTTGCTGTGGGTTGAGACAAAAGTCCTTTAATTGTACCGCCACCTTTGGGAGAATCATAAGTTATAAATCCTGATTTTATTCTGGGATCTTCGGGTTTTATTAAAATAGCATCCGCATAATTGGGCGTCATAAAACTCAGTAGAGAAGGCAGTGTAAGCGTTCCCACAGCAAATAATGATAATTTTTCTACAAAACTTCGACGGTCAATTTTGTTGTGTGCGTAGTCATCGTACAAGTCAAATACTTCTTGGCTGATGTCTTCTTTAGTTATTTGTTTCATCGCTTTTTTTTTAGTTGGTACTAATATAATAAAAAGTTTTGAGAGCATTTTATAGTCGAAATTATAAAATACTTTATTTAGTAGGCTCTAACTTTTTCATTTTGAGGAACGAAGAAGTCCCGTGTCTTGACCAATTTTTGAGGATACCTCCTTCGATTAAAAGAATAATAAGGGTTCTAAGTAGCAAGAAAAATAAATTGTAGCAAGTATTAAAAATTGTTTTTGCTACAGATTTGAGGGTTAAAAATATTTTTAAAATTACACAACAAATTAATCTGTGCTAATCTGTGAAATCTGTGGCAGAGAAATTTAGTGCTTAATTAGAATACGACATTACATTTTAGCCATTACTTAGTTTTGAATTTGATATAAAAATAACTGTCAATAATAAAATATATATGATGTTTTGCATTTTAGTTCTATTTTTGAATTTCCAATCACAATGGCAACCAAGCATAAGAGGTTAATTCAGCCCTATTTTAGGTAAAACACAATGAAAACAACAAGAGCATCACAGCAAAATACTGGTTTTGGAACCAATGCCAATAATTATGGTGGGCGTTTTATCAATAAGGATGGAACCGCTAATGTAGAAAAGCGCGGATTGTTTTTCTTACATCGCATCAGTTGGTACCACACTATGATCGATATGCCACGATGGCGTTTCATGTCTATCCTGTTGTTGTTTTACGTTGGAATGAATTTCATTTTTGCACTTTTGTATTATGCAATAGGTATTGAACATCTAAACGGGATCGATGCTACTGGCTCTGATTTAGGTAAATTTGGTCAAGCCTACTTTTTTAGTGCGCAAACCTTTACTACTGTTGGCTACGGTCATATTAGTCCAGTAGGTTTCTTAACGAGTTTGCTTTCTGCTGCCGAGGCATTAATAGGATTATTGAGTTTTGCAATTGCTACGGGTTTGTTTTTTGGTCGATTTAGCAAACCAACCGCTTTTTTAAAATTTTCACACAATGCAATCGTTGCTCCTTATGGCGAAGGAACTGGATTAATGATTCGGGTAGCACCTTTTAAAAACACCAATCTTACTGATGCTTTGGCAAAAGTTACGCTGGGAATAAGCATCAAAGAAAATGGACTAATGACCAATAAATTTTTTGCATTGGACCTAGAATTGGATAAAATAAATTTGTTAACTCTAAGCTGGACACTCGTGCATCCCATAACCGAGGATAGTCCGCTTTATAAGTATACTCAAGAGGATTTTGAGGCTATTCATGGTGAAATAATAGTCATGATCACCGCTTTTGACGATATGTTTAGCAACACAGTAGCCATAAGAACATCCTATACTTTTAATGAGTTGGTTTATGGAGCTAAATTTGAACCCATGTTCACTAGGAATACCGATAATTCTAAAACAATCCTAAATTTAGATCTGTTGAACGTTTACAAAAGGGTTTCTTTACCATAAATTGCTCTTTTTTTAGGAGTTTTGGAATTTTAAAAGCTGTTTTTAATTAAATTTATTTTACATTTGTTCAATAAATTTGAATAAACGATGAACAATGTAAAAAATGTGTTTAGTATTAAGGACCTTGAGAACCTTTCGGGCATCAAGGCGCACACGATACGTATTTGGGAAAAACGCTACGATATTTTGCAGCCCATGCGCACAGATACTAACATTCGTTTGTATGATTTGGCGAGCTTACAAAAATTATTAAACATCACGTTGTTACACGATTACGGCTATAAAATTTCAAAAATAGCTACGTATCCACAGGAAAAAATACCTTCTTTAGTACGTGAAATAATTTCGAGCAAAACAGCAAAAAGTCATGCCATAAGTGAGTTTAAAATGGCTATGATGAACTTTGATCAGGAGCTTTTTTTTAATACCTACAATTGGTTAATTGCAGAAAAGTCGTTCAAAGAAATTTTTCATCAGGTTTTTATTCCGTTGATGAATGAATTGGGATTGTTGTGGCAATCCGATACTATAACTCCAGCTCATGAGCATTTTATTAGTTATTTGATTAAACAAAAATTATCAGTCAATACAGAGAAGCTTCAAGTGTTGAAGCAAACTAAATTGGATCGTATTTTTGTGTTATCACTTCCTATGAACGAAATTCATGAATTAGGATTGATGTATTTAAACTATGAAATTTTATTGCATGGCTACAAAACCATTTACTTAGGGGAGAGTATGCCAATTGAGAACTTGAAAGATTTGAAAAAACATTTTAGTTCTATCGTTTATGTATCGTACATGACAGTGCAACCCGAAAGAGATGTTGTGGATAGTTATGTTCAAAAAATGTCAGAAGAATTACTAGATGATACTACTGAATTATGGTATATTGGGCGCATGGTTGAGTTTGTAAAAAAAGAAAAATTATCTCAAGGAATAACAATTTTTAATTCCATCAACGAATTAGTCGATTGGATTTAATTATTTGTTTAAACTATTTGTATATTTGCTAAACAAATGAAGAATATTAAAAAGATTACAATCATAGGTTCTGGTTTCTCTGCTTTGGCTGCTTCGGCGTACCTAGCGCAAAGCGGATATGATGTTACAGTATTCGAAAAAAATGATGCTATTGGAGGTCGTGCTAGACAATTAAAAAAAGATGGGTTTACCTTTGATATGGGACCAAGTTGGTACTGGATGCCAGACGTTTTTGAGCGTTTCTTTGCTGATTTTGGAAAAAAAACTACCGATTATTATGAGCTTATAAAATTGTCTCCAGCCTACCGCGTGTATTATGGAATTGATGACTTTATAACCATTGCCGACAATTTAACTGAAATTATAGCTGCTTTTGAAGCTATCGAAAAAGGAAGCGGTGCTTTACTGCAGGATTTTATGGCTCGAGCCAAAAGTAATTATGATATTGCCATTAAAGATTTAGTGTATCGTCCGGGCGTTTCGCCATTGGAATTAATTACTCCAAAAACCGCTATGAAAGTAGGTGAATTTTTTAGCAACATCAGTAGAGATGTTCGCAAGAAATTCAAAAACAAAAAGTTGATTCAAATTCTAGAATTTCCGGTTTTGTTTTTAGGTGCAAAACCCTCAGATACACCATCATTTTATAGTTTTATGAATTATGCCGACTTTGGATTGGGAACTTGGCACCCAAAAACAGGAATGTTTGATGTAGTTCGTGCCATGGAAAGTTTGGCTAAAGAGTTGGGAGTGAAATTTCAAACGAATGCGAACATTGATAAAATTATTATCGAAAATAAAACAGCTGTAGCCATTCAAGTAAATGGTGAACGTATTGATTCTGATTTGGTTTTGAGCGGTGCTGATTACCACCACACCGAAACTTTATTGGAGCAGGAGCACAGAGCGTATACAGAGAAATACTGGGATAGTAGGGTTTTTGCACCTTCGTCTTTATTATTTTATGTGGGTTTCAATAAAAAAATCGATAACATTTCGCATCACGCTTTGTTTTTCGATGTAGATTTTTATCAACACGCTAAAGACATTTATGATGAACCACAATGGCCTAAAGAACCTTTGTTTTATGCTAACTTCCCTTCGCTAACAGACAAAACTGCTGCTCCTGAAGGAATGGAATCGGGCTTTTTTCTAATACCTTTAGCACCAGGAATCAATGATACTGAGGCGTTGAGAGAGGAATATTTTGATAAAATAATTGATCGTTTTGAAACTTTAACAGGTCAAAGTATCAAAAACAATATTATATTTAAGCAATCTTTTTGTAAAAATGATTTCGTGTCAGAATACAACTCATACAAAGGAAATGCCTATGGAATGGCAAACACTTTGCTACAAACCGCATTTTTGAGACCAAAGTTAAAGAGCAAAAAGGTTAAAAATTTATATTTTACAGGTCAGTTGACCGTGCCGGGACCAGGAGTTCCACCTGCATTAATTTCTGGAAAATTGGTGTCGGAATTAATTAATAAGCAATTTTCAGAACAATAGTATGAAGCAATTATTTGATGATGTATCTTTTAAATGTAGCAAGTTAGTTACTAAGAATTATAGTACTTCTTTTTCACTGGCGGTGTATATGTTATCACCTGTTATTAGAGATGCTATTTATAGCATCTATGGTTTTGTTCGCTTCGCGGATGAAATTGTCGATTCTTTTCATGGATACGATAAGGAAAGTTTAATTACAGAGTTTGAGGATGAGTATTACAAGGCCAAAGACCGTGGCATCAGCTTAAACCCTATCTTGAATTCGTTCCAGCAAACGGTAAAGCAATACAATATTACAGATGATCTAGTTCAAGCTTTCTTGAAAAGTATGAAATTAGATCTTATTAAATCAGATTACAACAGCAAGGAAGAGTATGATGATTACATCTATGGGTCAGCTGATGTAGTGGGATTGATGTGTCTGAAGGTATTTGTAGCAGGAGATGACAAGCGATATGCGCAGCTCAAAGACGAAGCGATGCGATTGGGATCAGCGTTCCAAAAAGTAAATTTTTTACGCGACTTGAAAGATGATAACTTGGTTTTGAATCGGAATTATTTCCCTGGAGTCGATCTAAATTCATTCGACGAAAATGCTAAAAAAGCAATTATCAATGAAATTGAAGAAGATTTTAGAGTAGCCTACGAAGGAATTGTTAAATTACCAATTGAGGCTAAGTTTGGTGTTTATACCGCTTTTGTATATTATAAAAAATTGCTTAAAAAGCTAGAAAATACACCTTGCGAGGAAATAGGGAGCGCTAGAATTCGAGTTTCAAACTATACTAAAGCCGGATTATTAGCCAAATCTTTTGTTTCCTATAAATTGAAGTTAGTTTAGATTACCCTTACTTTTTTTAAAAAAATTGTTTGACTTTAATACAGAATAAAATGATATTTTTTTTGATTTTTCTAAGTACTTTTCTAATAATGGAATGTATTACGTGGTGCACCCATAAATATGTAATGCACGGTTCTATGTGGTATTTCCATGCCGATCACCACCAACCAAAATATGCTAATATTTTTGAACGAAACGATATCTTTTTTGTAATTTTTGCCGCCCCAAGTATAGCACTTTTTTACTACGGAGTAGAGGGAGGTTTGAATTACAAATTCTTCATAGGTTTGGGAATTATGTTCTATGGTTTGTGTTATTTTATGATTCACGATGTGTTGATTCACCAACGTTTCAAATGGTTCAAACACACTAATAACAAGTATTTAATTGGTTTGCGAAAAGCACACAAAGTACACCACAAACACTTGGGTAAAGAACACGGCGAGTGTTTCGGAATGTTATTCGTACCGTTCAAATATTATAAAATATAAGTTTAATTAGGGCGTCTCCCCACTTTCACTAGCGTTACAGCGGGGTCGGGCAATCCGTTCCCGCTTTTTTTATCCTGCTTAAAAAAGCAGCACAAAAAAGAGCTCCACTGCTGTCCCTTACGCGAGTCTGTTACTAAGACATCATTTATTTTAAAACACCAAAAATGAAAATATACAAACAAGAAACCGTGCAGCATGTCAATGCCACTGTAGAAGAATGCTGGACTTTTTTCTCTAATCCAAGAAATCTTCAAAAAATTACACCAGAAGGAATGGGTTTTCAAATCACTGATTTTGACCAAAAATCAATGTATCCAGGCCAAATTATTCAATACAAAGTAACGCCACTCTTTGGGATCACTCTGTCTTGGATGACATTGATTACTCAAGTAAAAGAAAACAGTTATTTCATCGATGAACAAAAATTTGGGCCCTATAGTTTTTGGCATCACAAGCATTTCTTTGAAGCAACACCTACTGGAACTAAAATGACTGATGTAGTGCACTACGGATTGCCATTAGGGATTTTAGGACGTGTAATGAATACGGTAGTGGTGAAAAATAAACTAAAATCCATTTTTGAATATCGGGTTATTAAAGTGGATGAACTATTCAATAATAAGTAATGAGCAATAATCAAGTAGTTTCCATTTTTTGGTTCAGACGCGATTTGCGTCTTGAGGATAACATAGGATTGTTTCACGCGTTGAAATCTCCATATCCTGTAATACCTGTTTTTATTTTTGATGAGGCAATTTTAAAAAAGTTGCCAAAAAATGATCCCCGGGTTGGATTTATTCATGAAAATCTTTCTAAAATAAATGCACAGCTAGAGGAAATAGGAAGTTCCCTTTTAGTTCAAAAAGGAGAAACTGAAACTGTTTGGCAATCGTTATTGACACAGTACGATGTCAAAGAAGTTTTTTTTAATAAAGATTATGAACCGTATGCTTCAAAACGTGATGCTGCTATTTGTGAACTATTAGAAGCAAATCATGTTGTTTCGTATTTATTTAAAGATCAAGTAATTTTCGAAGAAAAAGAAATTACTAAAGCAGATGGATTGCCGTACACCGTGTACACTCCTTTTAAAAATAAATGGTTAGAAAAATACAAATCGATGGCTCCAGTTCAGGAGTACGATGCCACTTCACTTTACGCTAATTTTCACAAAAATAGTTTTGTGATGCCTACTTTAAACGAAATAGGTTTTGAAGAAAGTCTCATCAAAGTTAAGCCACATAATCTTAAATTTATAAGCAATTATCAAGACACGCGAGATTTTCCAGCGATGGATAAAACCTCGTATTTATCCCCTCATCTAAGGTTTGGAACAGTTAGCGTGCGCAAATTAGTTAACTGGGCTTTTCATAAAAATGACGTTTTTTTGAGTGAACTTATTTGGAGAGAGTTTTTTATGCAAATCCTTCACAGTTTTCCTAAAGTAGTCAATCGTAATTTTAAATCGGCGTATGATGGCATTCAGTGGCGCAATGACGAAGCTGATTTTAAGCGTTGGTGTTCAGGAAATACAGGTTATCCTATGGTAGATGCAGGAATGCGCCAGCTCAATGAAACCGGCTACATGCATAATAGAGTTCGTATGGTGGTTGCTAGTTTTTTATGCAAGCATTTATTAATCGAGTGGCAGTGGGGCGAGGCATATTTTGCTGAAAAATTATTGGATTATGAGATGTCTGCCAATGTAGGGAATTGGCAATGGGCAGCAGGTACCGGTTGTGATGCAGCTCCGTATTTTAGAGTATTTAATCCCGAAATTCAACAAAAGAAATTTGACGAAAAAGGAGTCTACATTCGCAAATGGATTAAAGAATTTGATTTGGGTTATGGAAAACCTATGGTGGAGCACGCAATGGCTAGAGATAGAGCTATTGCTACCTACAAAGCTGGAATTTTAAAATAATAATACAGATTGAACAGTATATAAATAGTTCAATCTGTATGGTCCTAGTTCTAGTAGATATAGAAAAGGATATTTTTTTATTCCTTAATTAATTTATTGAGCATTCCATTAAAGATAAAGCCATGGAATGGTAAAACAGAATACCAATAGAGTTTCCCTAAAATTCCTTTGGGCCTAAAAGTAGCGGATTGGTATAACGTTTGATTTATAATTTTAAATTCAAGCCAAGCTTCACCTGGTAGTTTCATTTCAGCAAACAAAATAAGTTTACCCTCTTCCTTATTGGCATATAAAACCCTCCAAAAATCTAAAGCGTCACCAGAATGTATATCGTGTCTGTTGGTTCTTCCTCGTCTGGAGCCCACACCACCGTATAATTTATCAATAAAGCCACGTAAGTTCCAGAGCCAATCTCCATAATACCAGCCTGAGTCGCCACCTATAGACCAAATTTTGTTGATGGTAAACTCCCGATCAATAAGTTCCATTTTTCGACGGTCGATAAAACAATCCTTTTTGGGAACTTTTAAATAGCCCGACATATTAGTTGTAAAACGACCACTAACCAAGGAATCTTTCCAACTGGATGCTACTTTATCTTCATCAACTTTGATCAAAGCACGCGAGAGTCCTTGTTGGTAAGTCATAGGCTTTACGTGCAGCAATTCATTAATTCGGGTGTCATTACAAACTACTTCTACTTTCATACTGCTGACTAACGCAGATGCCAATCTGTAAGACGTTGAAGTTACAAAATACAACCAATAGGACGACAATTTAGGTGTCATTACTGGCACAGTAAAAATCCATCGTTTTAGATGTTTTGCTTCTGCAAAACCCAAAAGCATTTCTTTATACGTTAATATATCTGGTCCGCCAATGTCAAAACTTTGGTTGTAAGTAAGCGGATTTAATAGTGATTTAGATAAAAATTCAAGCACATCAGGAATAGCAATGGGCTGACATCTCGTGTTGAGCCACTTTGGGGTAATCATAACGGGCAGCTTATTGACTAAATCCCGAATAATATCAAAGGAGGCGCTTCCTGAACCTACTATAATTCCAGCTCGTAAAGTGGTAGTGGCAAATGTACCTGTATTTAAAATTTCTTCTACTTTTTTTCTTGAGGACAAATGTTTTGATAACGATGTATCGTTTACAATACCACTCAAATAAATCACCTGTTTCGCTTTGGTAGTATTCAGGCGGGTTACAAAATGATGCGCGGATAGGCTCTCAAGTTCATCATAATTAGCGTCAGATCCAGACATGGAGTGAATCAAGTAATACGCAGCATCAATCTCATCGGGTATCGCTGTTAATGTATCTTCATCAAGAAAGTCAACTTCTATGATTGTGATATGGCTGACGCAGTCAATTGGACAATAAAATCTATTCTTATCTCTTACACAACAGATTATTTCGTGACCTTGTTCTACCAATAATGGTAAAAGTCGCTTCCCGATATAACCTGTTGCACCAGTTAAGAGAATTTTCATAATGTATATTTTTAATCATTTAAAAGTAAGACAAATAAAAGGGATCAAGATCCTTTACATCCTTTCGGTTCTTTAAGCCATACTTTGCATAAAATAGCTTAATATAATTTAAAGCGAAGTCCATAAATATAATTATGTGTACACTTCGCTTTATATGAAAAAAATAGATTTGTAATTACAAAACAAAAGATTTTGCTATCGTTATCTATCGTAGAGTATCTATAGAATAAAGTTAACTCAATTTATTCGAAACGAGACTAATAAATTCTTTTCTTGTTTTATCTTTCTCAAAAGCTCCTGTAAATGATGATGTAGTCGTCACAGAATTTTGTTTTTGAATACCACGCATTTGCATACACATGTGCTGCGCTTCGATTACAACAGCTACACCAAGCGGGTTTAAAGCGTCTTGAATACAATTCTTGATTTGATCTGTCAATCGTTCTTGTACTTGCATTCTTCTTGCAAAAGCATCAACAACTCTTGGAATTTTACTCAAACCTACAATCTTACCATTTGGAATATATGCCACGTGTGCTTTACCAAAAAACGGTAACATATGGTGCTCACACATCGAGTAAACTTCAATATCTTTTACCACAATCATTTGTTGGTGGTCTTCTGTAAACATAGCTGATCTTAGGATTTCCAATGGATCAAGGCCGTAACCATGTGTTAAATACTGCATGGCTTTAGCAACGCGCTCAGGAGTTTTAAGTAAGCCTTCGCGGTTTACGTCCTCGCCTAAGTTTTCAATAATTACTTTATAATTATCAGCTAGAGCTTCAGTTATTTCAGTATCATATTGTTCAATTTTTTCGTAACTTTTCATTTCTTTTATCATTGTATTCTGTGTTTCAATTTTATTGTAGGTAATTGTTTTTAAATTTTAAAAGTAACTATTCCATAATCCATTTCAAATATTTGACCGGATATGGATTTAGCATTTTCAGAAATTAAGAAGTTGGCCATATTCGCAACTTCTGCAGGTTTTAGATAGCCTTTCATTGGGTGGCGTTCTATCATGTTTTCTTTCATGCGGTCGTTTCTTAAAATACCTGCTGCAAGCGATGTTTCGGTAATAGTAGGTGCTATAGCATTGATGCGTACTACTGATGCTAGTTCAGCCCCTAATGATTTTACCAATCCTTCGACACCCGCTTTTGCAGTAGCGATGCTTGCGTGAAAGGGCATTCCTAATTTTGCCGCTACTGTGCTGAACAAAACGATTGAAGGATCTGTACCTTTTCTTAGAACAGGTAAATATTTTTGAATGGCCTTCACTGCACCAATCACATTAATTTCAAAATCGTTTTTGAAATCGTCAATGCTTAGACTTCCAATAGGTTTCAAGTTAATAGAACCCGGGCAATAAATCAAAGTGTCTATCGCTTCAATTTCAGGAAGTGCTTCTTTCAAAACATCTACCGAAAAATGTTTGAGGTTGGGGTGTGTGATCTCAGGAGCATTTCTGCTGATGTTGTAAACTATGTTTGTTTCTAATTGTTGCAACAAAATGGCACTACCAATTCCTTTACTACCACCAATGATTACTATGTTTTTCATATCTGTTATTAATCAGTTATATAAATTAAGGCAAAGTTTATTTATTAGTATCTAAAATTATCTTTTAGAAATTTTATTGTTATTGATTTGTCGCTGCATGGTACATTTAAAACGACCCTCGCGGAATTCGCGTAATTTTTCATGTTTGGTTTTACGACCCTGCACGCGTTCACGCCACATTCTAAAACTAGACGGTTTCATTTCGGTTCGCATCAAGTTGATTACTTCCTGCTCTTTTAATCCAAATTGCAATAAAATAGCATCAAAAGTGGTTCGGTCCTCCCAGGCCATTTCGATGATTCTGTCTTTTTCTAAATCGGTAAGTTCTTTTTTTGTGGTCACGCTATTTTAAATATTAAATTCTTGTACTTGTTTAAATTCGGTTTGCTAAATATTATTCACTATCGCCAATATCTGCCATAGTATGTAATCGTAATATTCGGGTACTTTCTTCTTTTACCAGCGGGTTTTTCTTCATTTTCCATAAAAAATCACTAGCAAATTTCCGTGTTCTTTCCATATTCACGATAGGTTTCGGATAATTGACACCAACTTCAAAGTCGTTAAATTTTTGATCCAAATACGTCATTTTATACGGTTCATGAATAAAAGCACGGGGTAAGCTTCTTAATTCTGGAACCCATTTTCTAATGAATTCACCTTCAGAATCGTGTTCGTAGCTATTTTTTATCGGATTGTAAATACGCAACATATTAATGCCTGTTTCACCTGCTTGCATCTGCAACTGCGGAAAATGGATACCAGGCTCAAAATCTAGAAACATTTGTGATAAATGTTGTGTTGCTTGCTGCCAAGGTTGCCATAAATTATGAGTAAAGAAGGAAACTAACATCGCTCGCATCCTAAAATTTAGATAACCAGTTTCATTTAAGCAGCGCATACATGCATCTACCAATGGGAATCCTGTTTGTCCTGTTTTCCAGGCAATAATGTAATTTTCATTCACTTTTTTATCCAAAGAATGAAAACCTTTATTCACGCTTTCGAACTCCATGATTTCCTCCATTTCAAATTTTTGTATGAAATGAGCTTGCCAAGTCAGGCGGGATAGGAACGAGTCTATTTGTTTTTTATCATTGCAGTGTAATTTAAAGGTGGCTGCTTTTTGTAAAACTTGTCTAGAGGATAAATTTCCCCAAGCTATATAAGGTGACAACCTGCTGCAACTTTTTCGCGCTAGCAAGGGTTTTGATATATGAGAACTATAATTATGATAGCGCTCATCAAAAAAAGTCTTGAGGTATTTCTCGGCCATAGTAGCACCTCCTTTTTGGAAAATGGTATCAGGGACAGTTGCTAAATCAGCTTTTTCGAAAACAGTTTCTAGTTCATTGATTTCCTCAACACTGATATATTGAGCTGGTTTTGGATCAAAGTCAAACTGTGGCTGATTCATATAATCCTCCCATTTAGAAACCCAATTATTTCTGTTTTTGAGAGCTCTAAAAATACCATTATTGATGTTTTCTTCCCAGTTGATTAAATTATTTTTACAGAAACGTTTAAAGGTTTTATCTCTTTCATAAGTGATTTTCAAACCTGTTTCTTGGTGAGAATACACATTGTCAATTTTATAGGTTTCCTCTAATATATTAAAAACTTGAAGTACTTCAGATGAAACGGCTAGCACTTTAGTATTAGATTTTTCCAATTTCTTGTTGATATCTAACAGAGATTGCTTAATAAAATTCCAATGTCTCTTACTGTAATGGGAATCATTTTCTAGTGATTTTTCGAAAACATAAAGAAACAAGGTCGGAATACCTGTTTTAGTTGCATTAAAAATTGCTTCGTTATCTTGTAAACGAAGGTCTCTTTTAAACCAAACTACATTTATATGTTTTTTATTTATACTCATCTATTTTTTTAAAATAATTTTTGTTGCAGCCACAATTTTTGAAATTTAAATTGCCCGTCATAGTTGGATGCTTGTAACTTGATATTAAATTTACGATCTCTAGGGTCGTTTCCTACTCCTGAAACATACATCCAGTTTCCGTAGTTGCTGTGTACATCATAATCTACAAGCATGGCTTCAAAATACGCTGCTCCAATACGCCAATCAATCAGTAAATCTTTGGCAAAATAAGACGCCACATTTTGTCTGCCGCGGTTGCTCATGAAACCTGTTTCGCGTAGTTCGATCATGTTGGCATTTACAAATGGCTCTTTTGTAGTCCCGTTGATCCAACCTTTTATTGCTAATTGATTGTTTTTCCAATCGTAATCTCTATCTAATATTCCACCAATTTTAAATATGGTGTCTCCATTTTTCAAGGAAATGTATTTAAAGTAATCTCTCCAAATCAATTCAAATATCAGCCAATAAGTAGATTCGTTTTTTTCTATCTCTTCTTCATAATTCAGAATCTCCCAATAGATCCTTCTAGGCGAAAGTGTACCATTTGCTAACCATGGAGAAAATTTAGAACTAAAATCAGTACCTACTAAACCATTGCGAGTCAGTTTGTAAACACTTAATTTTTTGGTTTCCCAAAAATAATTTTTCAGTCTTTTTAAGGCTTGATTTTCACCACCTAAAAATGGAAATGCTGACCTTGGATCTGGGATAAAAGCATCAAAACCAAGTTTTTCTAAAGTCGGGATTTCAGTTGTAATTTCCTGCCAGTTTTGCTTGGGTAATGCGAGTATTTCAAACTCTTCTCTTACCTTAGAACGTTTTTCGCATTGATTTCTAAATTGTGTAAAAACATTTGGAATCGACTCTATAGAAAACGGAATATCCTTTGGATGAAATAAAAACTGATTGTACGTTCCTAAGAATTTGGTTTCCTTGCAATTCGCTTTTACAGCTTCAAGTACTTTAGATTCCTCACTGGTCCATTCGTTTTGAAAGTAAACAGTCGTGACCTCATGCTCAGTACTAATTTGTGGAACTACTTTTTCAGGCTCATCAAAATGGACTAAAAGCGGAATATTTAATTTCGACAAATTCGATCTTAGTTCTGCTACTGATTCGATTAGGAATTTAGCTCTAAATTTTTCTGTCTTTTTAAAACCAAATCGAGATTCTTCAAAATGTCTTGGATCAAAACAATATACCGCGATCACGCTTTCATTATTTTCCACAGCATTAAATAAGGATTCATTATCATGAACTCTTAAATCATTTCTAAACCAGATTAACCCTTTTTGTTTCTTTTGCATTTTTCGCTACAATATTTTACTTCATCCCAAACCTTTTCCCATTTCTTGCGCCAATCAAATGGTCTGTTGCAGACCAAGCACATTTTAGAGGGTAGGTTGCCTTTTTTCACTAGTTGTATATCTTATATTCGTTAACCACTATAGTTGCTTTTAGATCAAACATCAAATTGTATAATCCAAAAAATGTACGGTTCATATAGATAAAGTGTTTCGATCCACGATTACCATTCATTTTTTTCAAATTCGTATCCTTCGAAAAACGCTCCCCTAATTGTGCAATACTGTCAAAAAATGATTCATCAGAAAAATCAAAAGTTTCTGCTTGGAACGGTTTTGTAAATAAGGATAATAAGTCATGAAACATATCCGTGAAATAAGCTATTTCTTCTTTGGTATCATCCGTTCTTAATATTTCTAATTCAAATAATTTGGCATTAAAAATTTTGGGATCGTTGATTACTTTTTTGTCAATCAATTCAAAATAAGGCGTGTAAAAATCATTAGGAATCTGTTTCATACAACCAAAGTCTAATGCGACTAATTCATTGTTATCGTTCACTAAGAAGTTCCCAGGATGTGGATCAGCATGTACTTTTTTCAAAATATGAATTTGATACATATAGAAATCCCATAAGGCTTGACCCACTTTGTTAGCTATATCTTTATTGCTATTGGATTTTGCAAATTCAGAAAGGTGATTTCCCGTCATCCAATCCATAGTGATGATTTTTTCTGTCGAAAATTCAGGATAATATCGTGGAAAAACAAGATTTTCAATTTTTTCGCAAGCTGCAACAACTTCTTGGCTTTGTTTTAGTTCTAATAAGTAATTGGTTTCTTCAATTAGTTTGTCTTCTACTTCTTTAAAGTATTTATCAGAATCTTTGCCTTGTAAGTTAAACATCCTAATAGCAATAGGTTTTACCATGGATAAATCTGAAGAAATACTGTTGGCAACACCCGGATATTGAATTTTAACGGCTAGTTTTTTGCCGTTTTTTACCGCCACATGTACTTGCCCAATACTTGCTGCATTTACAGAATTAGCATTGAACTCGTCAAAAATTTCATTTGGTGTTTTCCCAAAATTATTTTTGAATGTTTTCAAAACCAATGGCGCTGATAAGGGCGGAACTGAAAATTGCGATAATGAAAACTTTTCAACATAGGCTTGTGGCAAAAAACTTTTGTCCATGCTTAGCATCTGCGCTACTTTTAAGGCACTTCCTTTTAAACTTTTAAGTCCATCATAGATATCTTCAGCATTGTCTTCGTTTAATTTATCACGTGTCAAGTCAGAGTTTACTATTTTTTCTCCGTAGTACTTCAAATAATTTACGCCCACTTTTGCACCAGTTTGCACCAGTTTAGTAGCTCTTTCAATTTTTGAAGTTGGGATGTAGTCAATTGTTTTCATTATTTATTGTATATTTTTTCTTTGAAAATGAATTTTCCAAAGTCAATTAAGCTGTCAATAGGAGCAATGTTCATCAATTCAAATGTTGCTTTCACTGATTTTTCGATATAAATATCTGTTTTCTCAAATGCTGGAGAGGAATCATCTAACCAAAACTTCATAGTCAACAAAAGCTGAATCCAAGACGTTTCAATAAATGTTTTTTCTTGGAAACTTTGAAATCGTTCTTGTTGCGTTCTAAAATCGTCTGTGATAATTTCGATTAAGAAATTTTTGTAGCTATTTCTTAAACCCGATAAAAGCGCTAATTTTTTTAATTGATTGTTGTGTTCCTTTAAGACCATTACAACATAACTTCTGTTGGCTGTAAGGATTTCAAAGAAGGTAAAGTAAAAACTGAGCATTTTACTCCTCATATCATACATCTCGTATTCCTTATTTTTGTGCAGTAAATCGATTGTTTTCTCAGTAAACATTTTGAAAATTTCTTTTTCGATACTTTCTATAGTTCCAAAAAACGCGTAAAATTCTGTTTCTGTAAAATCATTCAGTTTTGTAAAATGATAAACTGACTTAGGTTTTTCACTGTTTTCAAGTACATAATTCATGTACATTGAAACTATTTTATCCTTTGTGATGCTTGATTTTTTAGTTGCCATTTTTATGTATTTCAAATTAGAGTATAAAGGTAGTAAATGTTTAACTATATATTAATAAAGTTAAACAAAATTTAATATAATTTTATATCGTTATAAATTGTTAGTTTTACACTACTATGAAAAAAAATGTTTTAATAAGTGGAGGTTCTGGATTTATTGGGGGTCATTTAGCAAGTTTATTAGTTTCAAAAGGATACTCTGTTTCTATACTGAGTAGAACTGAAAAACAAAATAGAGATGGTATTTCTTATTACAAATGGGATGTTGCCAAAATGACAATTGATGAAAACGCAGTTTTAAAAGCGGATTTTATTATACACTTGGCTGGTGAAAATATTGCAGAAAAAAGATGGACAGCCAAACGAAAAGCTGAAATTATCGATAGTAGAGAGCAGTCTACTCAACTGTTGTATTCGGTGTTAAAAAAGAATAATAAGAAACTAGAAGCCTTTATTTCAGCATCAGCAATTGGTATTTATGGTGCTGTAAATGGACAAGAAATTTGTACAGAACAAATGACGCCTGCTAATGATTTCTTGGGTTATACCTGTCAGAAGTGGGAAGAGTCACTAGATTTTATAGAAAATTTAAACATTAGAACGGTTAAAATTCGTACCGGTTTAGTGTTGGGAAAAAACGAAGGTTTTTTGAGTAAACTGGTTCTGCTTTTTAAAAATAGATTGGGTTCCGCTATAGGCTCTGGCGAGCAATACATGCCTTGGATTCATATTGATGATTTGTGTGGTATATATTTGCAAGCGATTTTAAATCCTACAATGGAAGGTGCTTATAATGCAGCTATTTTAGATGATACCACTAACGCTATCTTTTCTAAAGCCTTAGCCCGCATATATGGATATTCGATATGGTTGCCCAATGTTCCTGCTTTTATTCTAAAATTGGTTATGGGCGAAATGGCGGTTATTGTTTTGACAGGACGCAGGGTTTCATCTGATAAAATCGAACAAGTTGGTTTTCAATTTAAATTTAAAAACTTGGAAGTTGCATTAAGAGATTGTTTAAAAAAATAAGTTTATTGTAGGACGCAACTGACTGTAATTTTCACTGTTTTGGATATTTTAGTATCTACTATGGCGGGAATTTTGATGTTAAAATCAGCTGTGTTTACTATAACTGATGTCACAAGTTCTAATCGGTTGTCTATTTTTTTCAAAAAACCGACACAGTTTATTTTTTTAGTTTTACCATGAATAGTAATTTTCCCGTTGATTTGATGCTGTTTTGCAGTTGAAGTACAATTTTTTAAATCAAATTTTTCGATTCTACCCTTGAAAATAGCTCTAGGATACTCGTTGCTTTCTAAGTAATTATCGTTAAAATGTTCTTGCATCAAACTTCTTTCAAACTGAAAATCCTTAACATACATCCAACAAGTAAAATCACCAGTTTTAGTTATTAAAACACAGCTTGCTTTTTTATTAATAGCTTTTACTTCTTCAAAAAATGGAATAGAGGCTTCAAAAGATACGTTTGCACGATCTGTCATCATTCTTTCTTGAGCAAGCAGTTGCATGGCAAAAAGTAAAAGTAACGCTATTGTAATTTTTTTCATGGAATTGATGAATTAAATTACTTAAAGTTACAAAAATTATTTTTTAAAACATAAGACTTTGACGACTAAAAAAATAAATAAAATGTATTATTTTGTACGTTTTAATTAAAAAAAAAGGAATTTTATTTAATGTTTTAGCAGTGTTTCTTGATTTTATTTAGAACTAACGTTTGCTTAAGTTAGTCTTGTATTTCTAATTTAACGTTGTATTTTTTTAAGTTTTCTAGCGTCGCTACTGAGTTGTAATCAAATTTTTCTTCGTGCAGTTCTTTTTCTTTTTTCAACTCTATTTGTTTGATACAATTGCAAAAGCGGCGCACTTCATTTTTATTAGATAAAATTAATCCTGGAACAAGCATACTATTGCCTTGCTCGTCTTTAGCAACCATCGTAAAATACGAGGAATTGCAATGTTTGATTGTTCCTGTTTGTATATTCTCGGCTTCTACACGAATGCCAATAACCATAGCACTTTTACCAACATAATTTACAGAAGCTTTCATAGTTACTAGTTCGCCAACTTCTATAGGCTTAAGAAAATTTACAGTGTCTACGGATGCCGTTACACAATAATTTCCAGAGAATTTTGATGCACAGGCAAAAGCAATTTGATCCAACAAAGACAGTATATAACCTCCATGAATCTTTCCGCTAAAGTTAGTGTGCGACGGAAGCATTAATTCTGAAATACTGATATTCGATGAAGCTACAGTTTTAAAGGTCCTATTCATTTATTTGATTTTGAAAGGCGAGTTTACTTTTTTTACGGCTACAATAAAGTAGCGAGTGTCTCCCCACCACGGGAACGTTCGGTAGCGCTCCACATAGTTCACCTGAACATATTGACCTTCCATATCTTTTAAATCAGCAATCACTTTTTCTTCACTATCCATCACAGAAAAAGTAAAAATCTGTGCTCCAGAAATTCCTTGACTAATTTCACCTTCCCAAGTTTTGAATGCAACTCCTTTGTGACTGACCTTGATCAACTCACCAGATCGCACGCCTTCACTGTAGGTTGCTGTGTATAAAAAACCAAAATATCCTGCTACTGCTACTACAAGGATAACTGTGATAATCAATAAAATTTTTCTCATTTTAGATTTAGTTTAAAAGTTTATTTTCGTCTTTTTCTGCTCGGTTTAAGATGCTTTCAGGAAGTGCTTTTTTAGCTTTAGCCCCCATTTTTTTTAATTTCTCGACACTTACAATTAAGTTTCCTTTGCCTTCTACCAGTTTGTTCATGGCACCACTATATTCTGTTTTGCTTTCGTCTATTTTTTTTCCGATTTTGATTAAATCACCCACAAAACCTTCGAATTTATCATACAAAGCACCAGCTTGCCTAGCAATTTCGAGTGCGTTTTCTTGCTGCTTCTGGTTGGTCCACATGCTGTCAATAGTTCGCAAAGTAGCTAATAAAGTTGCAGGAGTAACTATGACAATATTTTTCTCGAATGCCTTGTTGTACAAACTAGTATCTTCATTGAGTGCCAAAGCAAAAGCAGGCTCGATAGGAATAAATAATAATACAAAATCTGGGCTTTCAATTTGGTATAAATCCTGATAGTTCTTGTTGCCTAATTGCTCTACGTGACGTTTTATAGAATTAACGTGTTCTTTTAAAAAACCAACTTTTACCTCGTCGTCCTCTTCATTGATGTATTTTTCATAGGCGGTTAAAGAAACTTTAGAGTCGACAATCATTTTTTTGCCATCTGGTAAATTGATCACTACATCAGGGAAAACGCGGTTTCCATCAGCAGTTGTAAAGGCTTGCTGCACTTCATACTCTCGTCCTTTTTCTAAACCTGATTTTTCTAACACACGTTCCAGTACGAGTTCGCCCCAATTGCCTTGCATTTTGCTATCCCCTTTTAATGCTTTTGTCAAGTTGATCGTTTCTTTACTCATTTGGATATTCATTTCTTGCAATCCCAATATTTGTTGACGCAGAGCGGCATGGTAATCGATGCTTTCTTTGTGTGTGTCTTCGACTTTCTTTTCAAACAATTGAATTTTATCCTGCAAAGGGGACAAGATATTTTTCATGTTTTCCTTGTTCTGTTCAGTGAATTTATTCGATTTTTCCTCTAATATTTTATTGGCGAGGTTCTCAAATTCTTTCGTGAATTTTTCTTGAAGTTTTTCTACTTCTTCTTTTTGTTCTTTGTTTCGTTCCCAAAGATTCTCAAAATCTACTTCTTTTTTTGAGAGTTGAATTGCAAGACTGTCCTTTTCACTTCTGATATTTTCTTTTTCAGTATTGGATGTTTCTAATTGTTTTTCAAAGGCTATTTTCTCCATTATAATTTGCTCTTTCAGTTGATTAAACTGTGAACTGGAAGCAATGAGTTTCTCCTCTAAACTAATTTTTTCAGACTGGAATCTGGCAGCGTATAGCATCTTGCCAAGGAAAATCCCGATAGCGAGTGCAACTATGAAAATCAATAAAAATGGAAGCATATTTGACATAGAATTTCTTTTTGTAAGTTTGTAAAAATAAAGAAAAGTTTCCGAGTTTCTTTTGAGAAATCAAAATAGTATTTATTTTTTAGCATTCATTAAATTGTAAATTTAGTATTAACTTCATCTTTAAACTTTAGAATACATGCAGGATAAATCTTTAAAATTCAAAACGCTATTTTGTGCTACAATTTCAATTGTGGGTTGGTTTGCTGTGATTTTTCAATTGTATCTTATTATCATTAACCGTGTGGCTTCACTTCCTGAAACCATTGTTCGGTTTTTTAGTTTCTTTACTATTCAGATCAATATTCTCGTAGCAATTTGCTTTTCCTGTCTTTGCTTGGGGCCTAAATCCAATTGGGGTTTGTTTTTTTCAAAAGCGAAGAATGCAACTGCCATTACTTTGTATATTTTAATAGTAGGGCTGGTTTATAACGTTATCTTACGTTTTTTATGGGCTCCCACAGGTTCTCAAAAAATAGTAGATGAGTTGCTACATCTCGTAATTCCAGTATTAGTTTTATTGTATTGGATTGTATTTGTAACCAAGAAAGAATTGGAATATAGCACAATTTTTAAATGGCTAATTTTTCCTTTTGTGTACTTAATTTATACCTTAATTCGCGGTGCTTTTTTTGATTTTTACCCGTATCCATTTGTTGATGTAAACGCTTTGGGATATTCTGAAGTGATTCGTAATAGTTTTTTTATGCTATTGACGTTTTTATTTTTTGGAATGCTATTAATTGCTGTTGGCAAAAAGACTGCAGTAAAGTCGTAATACGGTTGTTAATTAAGTTGCTGAATGTACTCGAATAAACCTAGTAATAAGTGCACTCTTATACCATATTTTGTAAATACTTTAAATAAATAAAGCCAGATTTCAGTTGTGAAATCTGGCTTTTATTTAAAAAATTAATTCTATTTATTTTTTAACAATTTTATTTCTATACATTACTTTGTTGCCATCGCTCACTGTATAAATGTATATTCCAGCAGGAAGTTTAGCGATATTTATAGTAGTGGTATTGCCATTAGAACTGCTATTCAATTTATACGGCATACCCATTGATCGTCCTAAAACATCGTAAATATTAAGCTGTAAATCTGTTGTGTTTTCTAAATTTACAACCACATTAAATGATTCAATAGTTGGATTTGGGTAAGCAACTGCGCTCAACTCATTTTTATCTATAACATCATTGGTACTTAACGTAATGTCTTCTTTGAGTTCAAATCGTGCGATTACTGGGCCATGATCTGACGTAGTAGTCGTGTAACTAGGTATGTCTGTTCTTGGATCGTAAACCATTATCGAATTTGGTACGTATTCATCTGTAAGTTCATTTGAGACTACTATATGGTCAAGAAAACCACCAGAAGACAAGTAGCTAAAAGCGCCTGCTTTACTGATTTCCAGTGTCAATGTATTATAACGTGCAGTATCTTCAACCATTTTTTGATAAGAGGAAGGATTACCAGCAATAACAGACTGGTCCACATCATCATTAAAATCTCCTAATAGCATTACATTGGCATTTGGGAACTCAACATCTAAACTGTCTTTTAAAACTTCGACATCATATTTTCTCATATTGTATCGTGCTATATCCCCTCCGCTGTTGGCTCTTGCATGAAGATCTACAATTTTAATGTCTTTTTTGACTCCACCAATATTTGTTTCTATTTCAACTAAATACGGTAAACGACCAGACGAATAAAAGCTTGAACCGTCGCCACCTGGATAATTAGGAAGTGTTTTTGTTCCAGCACGTACTTCGTCGTACAATTTAGAAAATAGTACACGTGTCTTTTTTACTGCGGTAGTTTGTGTATTGTAAATCACTACTAATTTTTGCGGTGGAAAATTTGCATCCGGAGCTTGAAACGAGCGTGACCAAACTGGAGAAACTGATTTCGCGAAAGTTTTTCCGTTAACACTTATTTTAGTTAGTAACAGATCTAAAGCTGCATCATCCGAAACTTCTTGAACAGCGTAAACATCTGCATTTAAAGTATTCATGACCTTGGCCACGTTGTCTATTTGAAGCGCATCATTTGTTGGGCCAAATTCAGTTCCGCCTGTATCTTTAACATCAGTTCCAAAAAATTCTAAGTTATAGGTAACAATATCAAAAGTTTCCGCTTTTGTTATGGAAGAACCTTTGAAAGCGCCAATTTCTTGATTAAGTCCTGTTCCTGTTAACTTCAAAGGACCAGAAATGGTAAGTGCTTTTACAGAGGGAGCGAAACGAGCGAAAATTTTTTTGCCTGCTACAGCCTCGGTAGCGGTGATCACTACACTAGTTTGAAAATTCGTATTGTCAGTTGATATTTGAAAATCAGCAGGAGCAGTTAGGTTGATATCACCGTAACCACCTGCCATAAATGCAAATGATTGACTTGATGAAGTAGTGTTAGGGCTAACCTCTCCAAAATTTAGATTAGGGTTAGATGCTATAAATGTTTCATTATTTGCTATTCGTACATCATCTAGTGTCCATTCCGCACTATCAGAACCGGATCCAGAACCAGTCGATTCATAAACCCAAGCAATATAGGTGTGGTCGGTTTTATATGCTTGTAAGTTGATGAATTGTGATTGTTTAAATGTACCCGTTGTGGTAGGAAAATCTCCTTCTAATGCGGTCCACGTTGCATTTTCAGGGTTGCTTTTTCCATCATAATCTACTGAGACCATCAACTTAAGAGGTGTTCCTGAGAAAAATTTACGGGAATAAAAAGACAATAGCGGAAATTGATTAAATGTATCTAAACGTAAATTTGGGGAAATCAACCAGTCTTTACTAGCACCATTTTCAGAAAAACCATTCATTTGTACCGCTGCAGGTCCGGTATTGAAACGAGAGGTTGTGCTTGCCCATTTAATCCTATCGCCAGTTACACTGTACGCTGTCCAGCCACTGTTAGAAAGAACATTTACATCATTAAAATCTTGGATGTATGGATTTATTCCTATACCTGTTAAGCTTACAGACTTAGTAGTTGCATTTGTAGCTTCATGGTTTATTTGACCTGAAAAAACGCCAGTTGTATTGGGCGCAAATTTCACATATACAGTTGGTGTTGCTCCATTATTAAAGTCAGCAGCTGCAAAAACTAAATTCGTTCCAAAACCAGTAGCTGCCGCTTTTGAAATGGTATAATTTCCTGATGCAGTTACTATTACATCACTTGCTAAATTGAGTGCTGTTATTTGATAATTTAATGGTGTTGAACTGAAATTTTGCTCTACAAAACTAAAATCTAGTGCCGTTTTAGACGTTGTAATAGAAGGCACTGCAACGCTCGAAGTAGTAACATTTAATGTGTTTACTGTAGTTTGTGAATTCCCTGCATTATCTTCTGACACAGAGTATACCACATAAGCAGTACCCGAAATTAATCCAGTATTGTTTTGGGTATATTCTAAAGCAGGATTAACAATTGTAAGCGTTCCAGCTCGTAAAGCTGCAGTATTAGAAGCATTTGTTCCTGCCTTTATTTGTGCGGCGGTTGGAGTAGTACTTCCTGAAGCTTCAACTATAAAATAGGTTTTTCCAGCTTCATTAATTTTAGTCAAAAAATCAAATCCATCAGAAAGGATTCTGTTTATTTTAGGAAATCCATCTGCATTTACTGGAGAAGTAACATCATTAATAATGCTAATGTTATCAATGGCAAAAGAAGGACGTGGGCCACCTCCAGAAATTTGCCTGCAAATCCATCTTATTTGAACTACCGCTTTGTCATCGCATTCCGAAGGGAGTACAACTTTAATCGTTTGAGGATTTTGTGGTATAGTTACTCCAGAACCTGTTTGTGTTGTAGTATTATTTTGATATGTTGTATTCTGCAAAGTAATAAAATCAGCAGTAGTACCTACGCGGTACTGCAATGCCATTTCGTTAATTCGAGTATTTGTTGATGTGCCATATGGATTACGAATTGTCATAGCATTATATTGTACTTCAATGCCTAATTTGCCAGAAGTGTTAATAGCAAAACCAATGGCAAAGTCATTACTACCACTATTTAGTATTCCTATTTTTCCATCATAGTTATGAGTACTACCGGAAGTGTTACTAGCACCGCTGCTTGCTACTAAAGGTTGATCTGCAAGTAAAACTCCAGTTGTTAAGAATGGCGTTGTACCTGAAGGTAAAGAAGTTGCGGATGTAGCTGTTTTCCAACCTTGAAATCCAGCAGGATAGGTTGTGGATGTGTAAGCAAGGCTAGAGAAATCTTGTGTATAAGGTAAATTTTGTGGCACAGGTGATGTTCCTTGTGCCAGTACCGTTGTTGAAAAACAGTATAAAAAAGTAAAAAAAGCTACAACGTAGCGCAAATAGTAATTCTGTTTCATATAGATTTAAGGTGAATTTAGGTCGCAAATCTATAAGTTTTAATGTTAAGAGAATATTATAAATTTATCTAATTCAGTATTTTAAAAATTAATAATTTGGAAACTTATTTTTCTTTTTTGCCAACCGATATTTAATACCTTTTTTTAATTCAATAAAAAAGCCAACAAGAAATAAATTCCTTGCTAGCTATTAAAATTTTGTAATACAGTATTTCTGTTTTAGTATAGCGCTATGAGACTATTTTACTCGTCCAATTTTATATTTCCGCGATTTTCTTTGTTATCTGGGTGTCCATTAGGATATCTTTTTGCTGTAATATCAGAGTTGTAATCTTCATTTTCAACGGTTCTCATGGTTTCTTTTTCTGAAGATACACCGCGACTTAAACTTTCGTTTTCATTCCAATTTCTTTCTTCAGGTTCTGGTATAGAAGCTATTTTTTGGTCTACATTACGGGCTCTTTGCACCAGTTTTTCATTTCCATTGGCGTCAATTTCCACTTCTTCTTTAAGTATTGATGCGCCTGTGGCAGGATCTTCGGGACTATTATTTCCGCTTAATCCTTCATTTGTAGTTTGTTTATTATTGGATTTTTTGTTACTTAAATCGTCGCTTTGCATGATATTTTTTTTAAAAGTTACTATTTTATGGTACTATAAGATTACAACAAAAATCCTTGTTATTTTAATCATTTAACATAGCTTTTGCTTTCTAATAGTAATTGTATAGCGACACTATTTTAAATCCATCAAAAACAAAACTATCTTTGCTCACACAAACAATCGAATAAAATGCCGCATTCGCACTTCATCATTCACAAACCTTACGGATATTTAAGTCAGTTTATTTACGAGTTAAAAAGAAAAAAGAAATTGCTGGGGGAGTTGTATAATTTTCCGATTGGGACAATGGCAATTGGACGTCTTGACGAAGATTCAGAAGGGTTGTTATTGTTGACTACTGATGGGATGATGAGCGAAATTATTCGAAGTAAAAAAGTAGATAAAGAATATTTTGTGCAAGTAGATGGTGTTATCAATCAGCAAGCTATTGATCAAATAAAAAAGGGAGTTGAAATCGGATTTAACGGTACCAAATATAAAACCAAGCCTTGCCAATCCTTTATTTTGAATGAAATTCCTAATTTTGGCCAACGCGGAAAAAAAATTCGAGATGACCGTCATGGTCCCACTTCTTGGGCATCGATTACAGTCAACGAAGGCAAATTTCGCCAAGTGCGCAAAATGACGGCTGCTGTTGGTTTTCCCACGTTACGTTTGGTTCGTGTTCGAATAGGAAACATGCATCTCAATGATTTACAGGCAGGGGAAGTTAAAGAAGTTGAGGATTTTCAAATAGAGATGTAACGGATTTGATCTGAATTTTTTAATCTTTTAATTTTTCAATATTTTAATAAAGTATAATATGTTAAATATCGTTCTAGTAGAACCTGAAATACCTAACAATACCGGAAACATTGGCCGCTTGTGCGTGGGCACAGAAAGTCGTTTGCACTTAATTCATCCTTTTGGATTTGTCATTAATGATAAAAACCTAAAACGTTCTGGATTGGATTATTGGGTGCATCTTGATGTGACAGAATATCAAAATGTAGCCGAATGGAAAGCGCAGATAGCAGACTTGTCTCGCGTTTTTTTAATGAGTTCTCATGCTTCAAAATCGTATTTAGAAACTGATTTTCAGGATGGCGACTGGTTAGTTTTTGGTAAAGAGAGTAAAGGCTTGAGCCAAGAAGTTCTCGCACAGTTCGAAAATCACTTAACTATTCCTATGTCACCACTCATCAGAAGTTTTAACATAGCGAATTCTGTAGCGTTTGTTATTGGTGAAGCAAAAAGGCAAATAAGTTTGAACGTTTAAGAAATTACAAACTTCCCTTTTTCAGGATCAAAAACAATATGCTCGTCTTTAAATAGCGTGTTGAAACTGCCTTTTGCAATGAAATTGCAGGGTTCGTCTTGTAGCACTATTTCTGGAGTCATAATAATCATTTCGTCACTCAATTGTATGGCCATATCGATATCATGCGTAGAAAACAAAATGCATTTTCCGGTTTCCTGTGTGAGTTTTTTTAAAAGTTTGAACAGTGCTACTTTATGCAGTAAGTCCAGATGGGTAGTGGGTTCATCCAAAATTATTAATGGAGTATCCTGTGCCAACGCTCGTGCAATCATTACTTTTTGTAATTGTCCATCACTGATTTCATAATGCTTTTTGGCGGCTAAATGACTAATTTGTGTCAACGCCATGGCTTCGTTAACTTTTACAATATCAATGTCAGATAAAGTTCCCATCCAGTTGGTGTAGGGTTGTCTTCCTAAAGCAATGAGTTCAAAAACGGTTAAATTACTGGGAGGTAATTTTTCGGTTAAAACGATACTTAGATTTTGTGCTAAAGCCAAAGGTTCATAGGAAGTAATTTTCTTTTCATTCAAAAAAACAGTACCCATTAGGGGTTTCTGTATTCCTGTTATTGTTCTTAAAAGTGTCGATTTCCCTATGCCATTGGCACCAATTAAAGCAATTAGTTTTCCTTTTTTTAAAGAAATAGAAATGTCAGAAGCTACTATTGTTTGCTGTTTTTTATGAGAATACCCAATGCTGATTTGAGAGGCTTGTAAGATGATTTTGTTTTCCATTAGGCAATCATTTTTCGTTTTTTAACCAATAACCAGATTACAACTGGAGCGCCAATTATAGAGGTTACCGCATTGATGGGTAGCGTGATATTTAATCCAGGTAACTCTGAAATCACATCACAAATGAGCATTATTGATGCTCCTAAAAGCAACGTACTCCAAAACAATACCGCATGGTTGCTGGTTTGAAATAGTAATTTTGCAATATGCGGAACGGCTAGTCCAATAAAGGCAATTGGTCCTGCATATGCGGTGATACTTCCTGCTAAAATACTGGTGGCGAAAATTATAATTAAGCGTGTTTTTTTGAAATTCATACCTAAACTACGAGCGTAATTTTCGCCCAATAATAAAGCGTTTAAGGGTTTGATACTAAAAACACTCAACAACAGTCCTGCTACAACACAAACTGTCAAAATTAAAATAGAAGACCAAGATAAATTGCCTAAGTTTCCCATAGACCAAAATGTAAATTTTCGCAACTCTTCGGCTGTACTAAAATACGTGAGAATACCTACTATTGCGCTGGTAAAGCTACCAAACATTAATCCTACAATTAAAATAGCCATAGTATCACGTAACTTTTGGGACACCAATAATACTGCTATCAAAACGATTGAACTTCCTATGGTTGAAGCCAAAACAACTCCATAAGGTGATTGTATTATAGTACTCAAAAATGGTGGCAAAAAGCCAGCTCCCAAAAGTACAAAAGCTACTCCTAAACTCGCACCAGAACTTAGTCCCAATACATAGGGTCCTGCTAGTGGATTTCGAAATAAAGTTTGCATCAACAAACCACTTATCGACAGTCCCATTCCAACTAAAACAGCTGTAATGGATTTGGGTAAACGGTAATTCATAATAATGTACTCCCAACTAGATTTGCTGGCTTGACCGCCCGTTAAACTAGTGTAGATTTCTTTAAAAGGAATCGTAATAGAACCCAAACTAATGTTTACAAAAAACAAAAGCACAAGCACAAAAGTGAGCAAGAAAAATAAAATTATATTTCGTTTTTGATGAGGCAATTTAATTCAGTTTTTGTGCAAAAGTAAATGTATAATTTGGAAGCAATTCAGGATGGAATATTTTTATGTAATCTTTTAATACTAAGTCCGGTCGACTGGCGGCAACTTCATAATATACAGTTCCTCCTGTACTGCCTAATTTACTTTCGAAAGTATACACATTTCTAGATTTTAAAGCATCAAATTGATCGTAATGCGGATTGCTGTTTTCAAATTCTGCTAGATTCTTAAAAGAACCTGTTGCAATCCAGTATTTGGCAGTTTTGGCTTTTTCCAGTATTTTTTCAAACGACAAACTAAGGCTTCCAGTTCCTTCAACAGCAGCCCATAAATAATTCGCTTTAGCATCCTTCATGAATTGGGCAACCCAGCTGTTTCCCCTTGCCACATACCACTGATCTTGATACATAGAGCCGTACAAAACGGTTGCTGTGGGTTTCTGGGAGGCCACTAATTGTTTCGCATCATTATAATTCTTGACAATTCCATCAAATAATAGTTTGGCCTTTTTTTCTTTTCCAAACAAAGCACCATAAAGCTTGATCCATTCTGCTTTGCCAAGTGGAGTTTGTTCCATCCAATCGGCTTGAATGAGCACTTTTAGACCGCTTTTTTGTAGATTATCAATCATAGGATTATTGTTATCAATTCCAAAAGTTACCATTAAATCAGGCGCTAATTCAATCAACTGCTCTGTATTTAATTTTTCGTTTTGTCCTATGTTTTTAACTGCGCCGGCATCAATTAGTTTCCTAGTTTTTTCAGAGGAAACATAATCGGTGTGAGGAAAACCCACTAAATTTTTTTCAACGTGTAACATTTCCAAAAAAGGAATATTTGTGGTCGAGGTAACCACAATCGTTTCTAAAGGAACTGAAATTGTAATATATTTTTGCAGGCTGTCAGGAATGCTGCCGTTTTTTTCTTTTAGTATATAAGTAAAGTCCTTATTTGCTTCAGGCCAAGGGTTTGAAACTTTTACTACTGAATAGCCTTCGTGCTTAAAGATAGCTAGACTTTTTGAATACGTTATGGAATTCCCAGTTGTAACTACTGTTTTTATTGAAGTTTGCTCGTTTTTTTTGCATCCAATTAGCATTAAAAACAATATAAAATAAGTTAATTTCAGCGTATTTCCTTTCATGATTTTTTGCAAATTTGAAGACAAAGGTAAATTATAATTTTTTTATAATCAGAATCAAATTTTTAAAATGAGGCAGGAAGTATAAAACATAAAATAAGATTTATACTAATAGTTAGCTGCATACCTTTATATTTGTACTTCGTTTTTTTTCTGTTTTTATTTAAAAAAAGCCAGTAAAAAAAACCTTAAATTGATAACTACAATGATGAAAATTTGTTCTTTTCTGCCAGCTGCCACTTCTATGATTTACGAAATGGGATTAGAAAGTCAATTGGTTGGTGTTACTTTTGAATGCCACTCGGATAAACCAAAAGTAGTTCGTTCCTATCTTGAAGGTACCAATCACACAAGCAAGGAAATAGACCAAATTGTATCACAATCAAAGGCACAAGGAAAAAGTTTATACTATATAGACGATGCTTTACTAGAATCGATTGCTCCGGATATTATTTTTACCCAAGATGTTTGCGATGTATGTCAAATAGACACCAGTCATGTGGCTCGTTCCATTTATAAATTGTCAAAAGAGCCTGAATTAATCGCACTTATCCCTAGGAATTTAGACGATATTTATCAAAATGCGATAACGATTGCAAAGGCTTTCGATAAAGAAGAGCGTGCTTATGAGTTACTGGCAAAACTAAAAAAACGAACCGATTTTATTCTGGATACGCTTCGCAAAAATAACGCGCCATTAAAACGAGTTATGGTTATGGAGTGGCTGGATCCTATTTATAATTGTGGACATTGGATACCGTATCAAATTTCGCAAGCTGGAGGCGTTGATATGCTTTCAAATCCATCGGGCTATTCGATTGTTACGGATTGGGAACGTATTTTGCTCTATAATCCAGAGGTTTTGGTTGTGGCACCTTGTGGTTTTGAAGTCAGCCGTTCAGGGCGAGAAATTGAAGCATTGACCAAATTAGATGGTTGGGAGACTTTAAAAGCAGTTCAAAATAACGCTGTTTTTCTAGCTGATGCCGATTTGTTTACGCAACCTAGCACGACCGTTGTAGACGGAATAGAATTGTTGGCAGCACTATTTCATCCAGATCTTTTTGAAGTTCCAAGTACATTAAAGCACAAATATTTGTCTTTTCATGTTAATGAAAAAGTGAAATAATGACGGATACTTTTCCAAACGCTATTCGAATAAAAAACTGTTCTACCTGCGGAACTCCTTTTCATTGTGGGGACACACCTGAAGGAGCTAAATGTTGGTGCAACAATTTTCCGCCCATTTTTACTCCGTCAGAAGTGGTGGATTGCCTTTGCGTAAGTTGCTTTACAACGGCTTGTTCCACTAAAATTGACGAATATGTTGCTACAATAACTCCCGAAACGGCAACAAATAATATAGCTAAAGATTTACCCAAAACGACTAATCTATTAGAAGGAATTGACTATTATTTAGAAAATGGGAACTATGTTTTTAAGGCTTGGTTTCATCTAAAAAGAGGGCATTGTTGTACCAATGGATGTCGACACTGTCCGTATAAATAATTATAAATTATAAATTATAAATTATAAATTATGAGAGATAATATTGTCAAAACCAAGAGTTTTGATTTTGCTGTACGAATAGTTAGACTATATCAATATCTATGTTGTGATAAAAAAGAGTTTGTGCTATCAAAGCAGCTTTTAAGATCCGGGACAAGTATTGGGGCTATGATTCGTGAAGCAGAACATGCAGAGAGCAAGCATGATTTTATTCACAAGTTTGCGATTGCACAAAAAGAAGCTAATGAGGTAGTTTATTGGTTAGAATTATTAAAAGCTACGGATTATTTAAATGAAAAAGAATATGAAAATATAAATAACGATGCAATATCAATATTAAAACTTATAACAAGTATTATTATAACGACTAAATCAAAAGTTGATGTCAAGAAATGAGTTACTCAGTTGGCAGAAAAGCTGTTATTATAATTTACAATTAATAATTTACAATTAGAATGATATATTTAATAACTGGTGGTGAACGCTCAGGGAAAAGCAGTTATGCCGAAAATCTAGCAAAAGGATTGTCGGATAAACCAATGTATGTGGCAACAGCCAGAAAATGGGATGATGACTTCCAAAAAAGAATCGATCGCCATCAAAACGATCGGGACGAACGATGGATTAATATTGAAAAAGAAAAGCACTTGAGCGAAATTGATTTTTCAGGTAAAGTTGCCGTTATAGATTGTGTTACACTTTGGTTAACCAACTTTTTTGTAGATACTAAAAACGATATTTCTTTATGCTTAGAACAAGCTAAAGCTGAAATTGATGCAATTGCCAATCAAGAAAATACAACGATTATCATTGTCACTAATGAAATTGGTATGGGGCTTCATGCTGATACAGCAGTTGGAAGAAAATTTACCGAACTTCAAGGTTGGATGAATCAATATATTGCTGCAACTGCCGATACCGTTGTGTTGATGGTTTCTGGAATTCCTGTAACGATAAAAGAAAAAAAATGAAATAGCTATGATTTTACATCATTGAATTCAAAGGAAATACTACCACATAGCGTATTACATATTCAATTAAAAATCAATAAATAACCACATATGAATTTTGTAACTTCTTGGAGTGGCGGAAAAGACAGTTGTTATGCAATGATGCGAGCAACCCAGCTAGGATTTATTCCAAAAGTATTGCTTAATATGATGAATGAAAACGGGAAAGTCTCTCGTTCTCACGGATTGCCTTTGTCTATTTTGAATCAGCAAGCCCAAAAAATGGGATTGCCTCTGGAAGGAATTCCGGCAACTTGGGGTGATTATGAAGCCAAATTTATTTCAGTTCTGAAAATCCTAAAAGGCAAATATGAGTTGGAAGCAGCCGTTTTTGGTGATATTGATTTGCAACCGCACAAAGATTGGGAAGATAAAGTATGTGCCGCTGCATCACTAAAAGCAATTTTACCTTTGTGGCAACAAGACCGAATTGTTTTGGTAAACCAAATGCTTGAAAACGGAATTGTAACCATGATTGTTTCTTGCAATACAATGATGGGAGAACAGTATCTGGGGAAAATTTTGACCAAAGAATTAGCGCAAGAATTACACGAAAAAGGAATAGATCCTGGTGGCGAAAATGGTGAATTTCATACTTTGGTACTTAACTGTCCGTTATTTTCGGGAGCGATTGAATTGCCAGCATTCACTAAAATTACTTATGAAAATTATTGCTTCATTGTTTGGGAAGAATAACTTTTCAAGAACAAAGAAATAATGGCAATATCAACTACAAAAATCAATATCAAAGCAATGTTTTTAAAATTGATTTTTTGCAATTGTCATTTAATTTGCCATTGAACTTTTAAATAAAAAAACATGACTTATTTAGATGAAATTTTAAAATCCCGTCGCGACACCCGCCATTTTACGGAGGATCCAGTTCCTGATACTGTTATTAAAAAAGCACTGCAAGCGGGACATTGGGCACCTTCAGTAGGTTTGACCGATGCCACAAAATACTATCTGATCAAGTCGGCAGAAATAAAAAAGGCAATTAAAAATTTGTTTACAAACTATGATGAAAAAGCAATTGCATCAACAGATAATGAACAACAAAAACAAGCCTACAAAGCCCTTAAGCTAGAAGCAATTGAAGAAGCACCATTGGGATTAGTTATTTGTTACGATCGTTCCGTCTTGAATAATTTTACGATTGGAACCGTTGGGAGTAATGAAGCAATCAAGTTTAGCGCGGTCTGTGCGGCACAAAATATTTGGCTTTCCTTAACGGAGCAAGGATATTCCATGGGTTGGGTTTCCATATTAAATTACTATCAGTTTAAGCAATTATTGGGTTTACCAGATAATATGGAGCCGTTGGGGTATTTTTGTGTGGGGAAACCGGCTACTGATTATGATAATCAACCCATGTTGCAACAACTGAATTGGAAACAAAAACAAGCCATTCCATTAGTTGAGGAAATCACTGTTTTGAATGAAAGTAAGGTGGAGAAAGTATTTTTTGATACTAAAAAGGAGATTGATTCTGCTGCTTTTGCAAATGCATTACAACATAAAATCGATCAAAAAACCAAACCAACAGGTTCATTAGGAATTTTAGAAGTGCTCGCCAAACAAATTGGGATGGTATTTCAAACTTTAGAACCAAAAATAATAAAACCTAATCTGGTTGTTTTTGCAGCTGATCACGGAATTGCAAATCACGGAGTAAGTGCCTATCCGCAAGATGTAACTAGACAGATGGTTACAAACTTTTTAGTAGGTGGCGCAGCAATCAATGTATTTTGCAAACAAAACACCATCAAACTTTCTATTGTGGATGCGGGTGTGAATTATGATTTCCCTTTGAATACGAATTTGATTTCGGCAAAAATTGGGATGGGAACACAGTCTTTTTTGCACGGCCCAGCCATGAGCGCCATGGAACTGCAATTGTGCTTAAATAAGGGGCAAGTGGTCGTGAAAACGATTGCAAAAACAGGTTGTAATTGCATTGGTTTTGGTGAAATGGGAATAGGAAACACCGCTACTGCTTCAGTTTTAATGAGTATTATTTTAGCTTTACCCATTGCCGATTGCGTAGGAAAGGGAACGGGTATCACAGACGAAAAGCTGATTGAAAAAATAAATATTCTCAAAAAATGCCTAGATAATTATGAGGGTGAGAATAACTTAGAAAGCAAATTAGCCTACTTTGGCGGATTTGAAATTATGCAAATGGTAGGTGCAATGCTGGAAGCAAAAGAACAGAATATGCTCATTCTGGTAGATGGCTTTATCTGTAGTGTTGCTTTTTTAATTGCTTTTAAAAAGAAACCATCCGTTATAAAAAATGCTATTTTTTGCCATTCATCAGCGGAGCAAGGACACCAAAAAATAGTAGATTATCTAGGAGTTCAATCCCTGTTGCAACTCGATTTACGGTTGGGTGAAGGTACGGGTTGTGCGATTGCTTTTCCTATAATTGAATCGGCTGTAGCTTTCTTGAATGAGATGGCTAGTTTTGAATCAGCGGGTGTTAGCGGTCGGTAAACGGCAGTAGAGGCGCACTGCAGTGCATCTCTACAGGAAAATAAACCAAAAAATAATTCTAAAAATGAAAAAAGAACTACATATATTTTTTACGGCTTTAATGTTTTACACAAGGATTCCGTGTCCTGCAACCATCGATCATAATCCAGATTATTTAAATAAAGCATCCCGTTATTTTCCTCTTGTTGGTTGGATTGTTGGGAGTGCTGCTTTTGTAGTTTTTTATGTTTTTAATTTTTTAGTTGGGCCTGATATTGCAGTACTGTTCTCTATGATTGCTTCTGTTTTAGTCACCGGAGCTTTTCACGAAGATGGTTTTGCTGATGTTTGTGATGGTTTTGGTGGTGGTTGGACCAAAGAAAAAATCCTGATGATTATGAAAGACAGCGCAATTGGCGCGTATGGTGCCATTGGTTTAATCTTGTTATTGCTATTGAAATATCAAGGATTGACTCAATTAATTGCAGTTCCGGAGAATCCTACTTTTATAATTTATAATTCACAATTTACAATTCTTTTACTTTTTATTACAGGCCATTCTATCAGTAGATTAGCGGCAATATCAATTGTTTTTACGCATCAATATAGTAGGGAGGATGCATCTAGTAAAAGCAAACCCATTGCACAAAGTTATTCTTGGAGAGAAGTAGTAGGAGCTTTCTTTTTTGGATTAGTACCATTGGTATTTTTGTCTTGTTTTCAGTGGCAAATCATTTTGGTTTTAATCCCTGTTTTTGTGACTCGATTCTTTTTAGCACGTTATTTTCAGAAATGGATTGACGGGTATACCGGAGATTGTTTGGGCGCAACGCAACAAGTTTGTGAAGTAATTTTTTATATAACCTTTATTGCTCTATGGAAGTTTATTTAGTACGCCACACCGAAACCGTTTGCCCAAAAGGCATTTGCTACGGACAATCAGATGTAAGTGTCATTGAGCCCTACGATGCTGTTTTTCAGTCTATAATAAAGCAATTGCCATCCGATGCTATTTTATATTCCAGTCCCTTGCAACGTTGTACGCTGTTAGCAAACTTTATCAAAGAAAATTTGGGATGTATAAGTATTAAGCAAGATGATCGGTTAATGGAAATGAATTTTGGCGATTGGGAAATGAAAAATTGGGATGTTATTGATCCTGATGAGCTTAATCCTTGGATGGCTGATTTTGTAACAATTCGCGTTCCTAATGGAGAATCATTTACGGATTTACACAGTCGTGTTGTCGATTTTATACAAAGTGAACTCCACAGTACGCATTCGAAACCAGTGATTATTGTAGCTCACGCCGGAATAATCAGAAGCTTTTTATGCCATATTTCAGCATTACCTTTGAAAGATGCTTTTAAAAATAAAGTAGATTTTGGAGCTGTAATCAAGATTGAATTATAAAATTCGCAATTATTTAGGTTATTAACTTAATATAATTTTATCTTTGCCACCGTATTGAGGTTGTGGTTTAAATTTTTTAAATCGCATTAAAAGGGAATCAGGTGATAGATTTCAAGTTTTAGATTTCAGATTTTAGGGTTTAAATCCTAAATCAAGAATCCTAAATCTTAAATCAAAAATCCTGAGCTGTACCCGCAACTGTAAGCTATCAAGCTTGTTGTTATCTACAAAACCATTGTTCGTCACGGCGAATGAGAAGGTAAACAACAAGACGCAAGCCAGGAGACCTGCCTTTTTACTTAACAAATATCGAGCTCTCGGGAAAAAGAGTTCAGAAATTATGACTACAAAAAAATTACTTATATTTTGTTTTTTAAGTGTGTGCCAATATGTCTTGGCTCAAAATAAACCTGCAATTTCTTTAAACGAAGTAATTGTAACTGACGGCGCCCTAAAAAAATTTTCAAAAACACTTCAGGTTCAGGTATTGAATGATTCTGTAATTCAGAGAAATTACAGTTCATTGACCAATTTATTGCGATACAATAGCTTGCTCTATCTGAAAGAATATGGTAACGGAATGACTTCTTCTGTTTCCTTCAGAGGTACAACTGCTGCACAAACAGCAGTAATTTGGAACGGGATTAACATAAATTCACAGCTTCTGGGACAAACGGATTTTAATACCATAACTCCTATGGGATATACTGATGTCTCTGTACGAACTGGTGGTGGTAGCGGTATTTATGGTAGTTCAGCTATTGGGGGGAGTATTCATTTGAACAATGAGTTGCATTTTAAAAAACAATTTCAGAATCTTTTACGAATTAATTTTGGAAGTTTTAATACGCAAGGGTATTACTACCAGCTTATTGCCTCAGATAAAAAAGTTGCTTCTCAGTTTAGTGTTTCCAGAAATAGCTCGGATAACGATTATAGTTACCCCAATTCAAATCAAAAAAATCAAAATGGAGATTATTACAGTACCAGTTTAAATGGAAGTTTTGGTTATAAAATCAATTTGAATCATAAAATCAATTTTTACAGCCAGTTATATGACGGTTTACGGCATTTTTCTGGAACTTTAGCTTCCATTTCTGTTAGTAAATATTATGATTTGAACACAAGAAATTTGCTGGAGTGGGTTGGATTACATAGAGATTTCACTTCTAAGTTGAAATTAGCGTATGTAACTGAAAATTATAGGTATTATGAGAATAAAGACAAAGATATTTTTAGTGAAGGTGGCGCCAAAACGAAGATAATAAAATATGATTTAGATTATTCTCCAACTAAAAACTTCACCGTCAATTCAGTTATTGATTTCACTCAAATCAATGGTTTTGGGACCTCTATTGATAATGCTAAAAGAAATATAGCCACTGCAAGCCTCTTAGTTAAACATATATTAAGTCCTGTTATACAATATGAAGCAAGTGTTAGACAGGAAATTGCCACCAGTTATAATAATCCCTTTTTATATTCTTTTGGGTTTGTTTATCAGCCACTTGAATTATACAGCATAAAATTGAACACATCTAAAAATTTCAGACTCCCATCTTTCAATGATTTATACTGGGAAGGGAGTGGTAATTATGAACTCATTCCGGAACTTTCCCATCAAATTGAATTGGGACAGGAATTAAAAATTAATGCTTTGAAGTTTTCATTGACGGGTTTTTATATTCAAACCAAAGGAATGATTCGTTGGATTCCTAATGAAACAGGACAATGGACGCCTATTAATACAGCAAGTGTTGTAAATAAAGGGGTAGAGGCGACAGGGAGCTATTTCAAAAATTTCAGAGGACATAATTTTAATTTCAGTTTAGCTTACGGCTATACTTCGTCTGTGGATCAAAGCAACCAAAAACAACTTATTTATGTTCCGTATCATAAAATGACAATGAATGCAGATTACTCTTTTAAAAACTGGTCTTTAAATTATCAATATTTATTCAATGGAGCTGTTTTTACCTCAGCGGATAATTATTACAGGTTAAAAGAATATCAGGTTTCAAATCTTAGTGTTTATTACAAAATAGGAGAATTGGACCATTATAAAATAGGAATTCAAGCACTGAATTTATTTAATGAAAACTACCAAATCGTTGAGGTAAGACCAATGCCTGGTAGCAATTATAATTTAACTCTAACAATTAAATACTAACACATGAAAATTAAAAATTTTACAATCGCAGTCTTGGCTTCAACATTATTTTTAGGGTCTTGTACCAATGATACTAATGAAGAAAAATCATTAGGAGTTTATGATAATGGTTTTTTTATAATCAATGAAGGAGGTTTTGGTAAAGCCAATGCTGAAATTTCTTTTATCAGTAATGATCTTGTCACGCAACAAAACTCGCTTTATTCCGCAATTAATCAAGGGAAGTTATTAGGTGATACAGCACAAGATTTTAATGCTAATGGAGAGTTTGGTTACATAGTAATGAATGGTTCTAATACAATTCAAGTTGTAAACAGATATTCTTTCAAAAGTATTGCGACTATTGATAAAGATTTGAAAAATCCAAGATATATTGTTTTTGCAAATGGAAAAGGATATGTTACAAACTGGGGAGATGGAAGTGATGCAACAGACGATTATATAGCTGTTGTGAATTTGACTTCAAATACAATAGAAAGCAAAATTCCAGTAGTTGAAGGTCCAGAAAAGTTGATCGTTTATAATAATAAATTATATGTAGCACATTTAGGTGGATATGGTTCAGGAAAGACTGTTTCAGTGGTTGATGTTATGACTTCTAAAGTAACAGCTACTATTTCAGTAGGAGATAAGCCGGCAAGTATTGAAGAAAATCAAGGTGTTATCTATGTTTTAAGTAGTGGTAAAGCTTCTTGGACTGGTGATGAAACTGCTGGGAAGTTGCAAAAAATCAATCCTACTACAAATATGGTTAGTACAACTTTAGATTTCGCCTTGACTTCTCATCCTGGTCAAATGGATATAGAAAATAATAAATTATATTTCACTCAAGCTAAAAATGTATTTGTGATGAATACATCGGATACTGTATTGCCTTCAAAAGCGCTTTTTACAACAAGTTTTAGTGCCTATGGTTTTGCTGTTCACAATAATTCAGTTTACTTGGCTGATGCAGTTGATTATAGTTCGAATGGTAAAGTTGCTATTTATGACACAAACGGTGTTTTGAAAAATAATAGCACTGTTGGAGTAACTCCTAATGGATTTTATTTCAATAATTAATAGTTAAAAATAAATTTTAAAAATAAGGTTAGTTATAATTGGAAACGAAAAAGAGAGACAATCAGCGGTGAAAGTCTCTCTTTTTTATTTACAACAGTTTTTATTTTAATTCGGAAACAAACTATAGTGTATTAAACGCAGTTTTTTGCTAAAACATAGCTTAATTCTAGTTTGGAAATTGTGAACAAGAGCTATTTACTCCAAAGCTTTCAAAAGCCCTTTTGGTGCTTCCTCAAGATACATTTCATTTTGAAATCTTCGCATCGATTTAGAATCTTTAAAAAATTCAAAGTCAGTAGTGGTATTTGGTCTCATCATTCTATTTGTTCCATTAATTTTTCCAATAGCATAGCTTAGTAAAGGCTCTGTTGGAGCTCCCAGAACGCCATAGGTGCTGATCGATTCTGTTACCAGAAAATCAGGTTGTAATCCTTCAGGATAATCTCCAAAACCTACAGAGTTCGATGTCTTAGCTACAATAAGCTGCATGGCATATCTGTGATTAGGATTTCTTTTGGTTGAACCAAAAGTAGGCGAATCGTATAAAGTGATTGAGGCTACATTTTTACCATAGGTAACGTCACCTATCTGCACAACATTCATGTAAGGCTTCAGTCCATTGATTACAAGTTCACTTGCAGAGGCGGTACCCTTTGTAGTCAAAACATAAATTTTTGTCATATTGACGCTATTTATTGATGCAGCATCTATGTTACTTGGAAAAATATAATTGGTATTATTATCGCTATAGTTACTGTTCCACTCTAATTTTGAAAATATTTGACCTGAAAATTGTCCCGTAATCATACTTGCTAATCGGGTAGCAGTTTGCACAGATCCTCCACCATTGTAACGTAAATCTAAAACTAAATCGGTAATTCCTTGTGATTTTAAAAAACCAAATGCATCATTCAACTGTCCATCAAAATTGGAATAAAAACCATTGTACATCAAATAGCCTATCTTGTGTGTTCCAGAAGTAATCACCTTGTTGATTAATATTGGATTTTCAGTTAAAACTGTTTTTGTTAAATCTACTGTTTTACCATTGGTAACAAAGTCAGTTCCGTTGTAATCAGCTAAATTTAAAGTGTAGTTTTCATTAGCACCAAATAACAACGATTGGTAATTGCTTACTGTCAATTGTGTTCCATTTACAGCGGTGAAAACATCGCCACGTTTAATATTTTTAGAGGATGCATCTGAGTCATTAATGATATAACGCACATAACCAAAAATATTTGTTGTACTACCTGGTCTATATTTTAGTCCAAATTCAACCCCATTATTTTTAGTAGTTCCTTGTATTTGACCTTCTAGTTCTAGGTAGTCATCTACAATCCAACTGAATTTATCTTTTGTTTTAAACAGTAAAGCATCAAATAGTTCTTCAGGAACCGGATATCCTTGCAAAAAAGCATCTAGTGCAGTTTGGTCAGCAAATCGATCGTTTGCTAAATTGGGCACATCTTCTTGCCATAAATAAAATTGATTCATTCCACTCCAAATAAAATTTTGAATGGCTAATCCCTGCGGTTGTGCGATATCATCGTTATCTTGACAGCTTTGAAACGCGAAAGCCGATATAAACAATAAGAGGGCAATTTTAATGGTTGTTTTCATGGTTGGTATTTAATAAGATAAACGTAAAAATACTAACTTTAGTTTTTATTTTATGTTTTTTTGTTGCAAAAAATAATACGAGTCGTCTAGCTTATATAACCAGTTTAAAACCAAATTTTTTATGAACCAAAATGACTTTGTTCTTCTTGTCAATCCGTTTAAAGACAAAGTCTTCAGGTTGGCCAAAAGGTTGCTCGTGAGCACAGAGGAAGCAGAAGATGCTACTCAAGAAGTTTTGGTTAAATTATGGAATCGCAATGGTAATTTATCTGATTTTGGGAGTGTTGAAGCTTTCGCCATGACCATGACCAAAAATTATTGTTTAGATCAGCTTAAAGCTAAAAGAACAGGAAACCTCAAAATTGTGCATACCAATTATGTAGATCGAGAGGCTGGATTAGATAAGAAAATGGAAGACCTGGACAGTTTGAATTGGGTTGAGAAAATAATGGAGCAATTACCCGTACAACAACGATTGATTATTCAAATGCGGGATATAGAACAATATGAATTTGAAGAAATTGCAAAAATACTCGAAATGAATGAAAGTGCGATTCGGGTGGCACTCTCCAGAGCAAGGAAAACGATACGGGATTATATGACAAAAACACACAATTATGGAATTAGTTAAAATAGACTATTTAGTAGAAAAATATTTTCAGGGAGAAACCAGTATTGCAGAAGAAAAGGAATTACGTACTTATTTTTCTTCATCAGATGTTGCGCAGCATTTAGAACAATACAGGCCTATTTTTGAATATTTCTCTCTTGCCAAAGAGCAGCAGTTTACGTCTCAAGTACCACAACTCCCAAAAGCGGGAAACATAAAGCGTAATGCTACGTGGCTATCACTTGCAGCGTCTGTTGTTGTTTTGTTGGGAATAGGAACCTATGTCTATCACAATTATGATGATGCAACAAATAGTCAGAATTTAGGAACGTATGACGATCCTGAAGAAGCTTTTAGAGCTACTCAAAAAGCATTGTCCTTATTGTCGAGTAATGTAAATGTTGGCATAGAAAGTGTACAGTACATTCAGGTGTATCAAACTACAAAAGACAAGATTTTTATTGACACTAGAACTCAGTCAAGTGGTTTGTAATTCCCTTGTATGTGGAATAAAAACAAGAAAAATAATTTAAAAAAAAATCTAAAATGAAATCAACAAGTAATACAACCAAAATGAATAGTAAATTCAGTACCACAAAAAAGTTGATACTTACCCTAGTATTCGCCTTAGTTTCCAGCACCTTTTATGCACAAGCCATTTTTGATAAATTCGATGGGCAAGTAGGTGTAACCTCAATCATTGTTAATAAAAAAATGTTTGACTTGATGAGTAAAGTAAAAATGGATGCTTCCGATAAAGAAACGCAACAATACTTAAGTTTAATCAAGAAACTCGATGATTTGAAAGTGTTCACCACAAAAAATGCACGTTTAGAAGGCGAAATGAAAGCAGTTGCAGACAAGTACATCAAATCGGCAAATTTAGAAGAGTTAATGCGTGTAAATGAAGACGGACGTAGTATTAAAATCTTAGTAAAATCAGGAGCGAATGATTCCCAAATTAGAGAGTTATTTATGTTTATTGAAGGAGCTAAAAATGACGATACAGTGCTAATGTCGTTAAAAGGAAACTTTGATTTAGATGAAATTGCAGTCCTTACCAATAAAATGAAAATTCCTGGCGGTGATGATTTGAGAAAAGCAACTAAAGCAAAAAGATAAGATGAAAACAGTTTATGGAATAGCACTGCTATTGAGTTTGTTTCTGTCAAGTTGCAACTCAGAACCGTCCTTACAAAAGTACTTTGTTGAAAATACAGAAAATAAAAACTTTATTGCGCTCGATGTGTCACCTGATATTTTGAATGTTGATAAAACAAAATTATCAGTAGCTCAAAGTGATGCTTTAAAATCTTTTGACAAGATGAATGTTTTGGCTTTTAAATTGAACGCTTCGAACAAAGCAGAATTTGAGAAAGAACGTGCTAAAGTAAATTTGATCTTAAAAGATAAAAAGTACCAGCAACTGATGAAGTTTGCGTCTGGAAAAGAGGGCGCTTCGGTAAGTTTTGTAGGCACCGATGATCATATTGAAGAATTTGTATTCTTTGCCAATAAAGAAGATAATGGTTTTGCTGTGGTTCGAATTTTAGGTAAAGATATGAATCCGACAAGCATTATGACCATGATGAGTGTTTTACAACAATCAAATATTGATGTAGAACAATTAAAACCATTACAACAATTAATGAATTAAGTTAATTAGATAATTTGAAAAACCTCACATTGCTGTGAGGTTTTTTTGTTACGCTGTTGGTGAAATTATTTACTTAAAAACTTTATTCATATATAAATATTCGCTCTACAAAATTTGCACTTGGCTTTTCTGAATCTAGTCCGTCTTCAAAAAACATTTCAGTCCAGTTTTTTTGATTATCAATTTTAAGATATTGAATTCTTGTATCTAACTTACTTTTTCCATCTCCGAAAAAGGAATCCGAACTAGATTCTTCAATTCTCCTATTATCAGTGTTGTACTTACGATAAATAACCAATTCATCCAAATAAGCTGAGCCCTCTTTATTATTTTTAAAATGTTCTTCTATTAGATTTCCTCTTTCATCGTATACTAAATCATCTTGTGACTCAGTTATTTCAACCGCTCCTTCAATATATTCATAAGAATTTTTGTTTTTAAATATGTGGTTTTTATTATATTCGTATTTCACCGAACTTCTTAAAGTATCATTATCCAAATAATTTCTCTCTTCGATTAACTTGTTATCAGGTCCATAATTATAAATCGTTTTTTCAATCATTTTATCTTCATCATCATAATTTATTGATTCTATCTTTAGTTTCAAATTATTATACTTGTTCTCCGGATAATTAGATTTTTTAGGGAACAATTTATCTTCGACAAACTCACCATTAGAGTTCTTTTTGAAAGTTCTATAGTTTTGCATTTTTCCTTTTACATATTTGTCACCTTTTTTTGTGGCATAATAAAAGTTTTCAGTGTATTCTTTTATATTTCCAAATAGTTTCTCCTCCCATTCAGCAGACAACTGTGGCGCATTATAATCTTCGATGGCAAGTTTTTTTGGTATTGCTTTTTCCTGATTAGGAATCATCTCAAAATTCCTGTCTATTCCATATATGGGTTCGTAAAGTATAAAGTCATTTTTAATTGGCGCAATAGTGTGAACAAATATGTACTTGTTTGTTTCATTTATTACATCTTCTACATTAAATATTTTTTTATATTCTTCAAAAGTCATTAAAGGGTTAACTTTAAAAGCATCAAAAATACGCTTACTTAAATCACCTCCAAAATACCCAAAACCCGCTCTTTCATCATTTATTTTTTTATTTTTTTTCTTTAATTCAATCATTTCCTGATCATTATAATTGACTAAAACATTGCCTATTTCATCATAATTTATCAAGCGTATTTGATTTTTTCGATCACTGTTTTTCAAGTCAACTATTTCGAAAACAATCGTGTTGTTTAAAATAGCAATTAAATTGTATTCTATGTTGTTGAGCTTAAAAATTTTCCCTACATCCTTTTGAGAAAGCTTTACTTGAGAATAATCTGTAATAAATGTAATGTTATAAACGACACTTCCTTTGATTTCAGAAAGCTCTTTGTTGTTTTTAAAGTTTACTTCATTGTTTATTTGATCTTGCTTACGAAGGGTCGTAAAATTCAAATTGGTGTTTTTTCCTTTCTCATATTTAGACAAAAATTCACTTCCGAAAGAAGTTCCGCCAACATTTTGAATTTCAATCAACTCTTTTTTTAAATTAAATAACTTGCTTTTTATAGGATGAAATTCTACAACATCAATCTCGTCATTATCTTTATAATAAGAGGGAAAGCGCGAATTAAACAACAAATCATATCCATATTCAGATTGCTCCAATTTTAAAATCCCTCTTGCAATTAGAGTATCTACTGAAGAATTTAGTACGTCAATAGATTGAATTGGCTTCTTTTGAATCTCACTTATCTTTTTACTTACCTTCTTATAAGGAAAATCTGTGACTTTGAATATTTCTTTACCTACGTTATAAGTAAATTCATAAATCACATCTTTTTCCTCTTTACCTAATTGCTTTTTTTGGGAAAACATAGAAAGACTGCAACTCATAAATATCAATAAAGCTTTATTCATCTTTTTTTGTAAATTTACAATTTTTAAATCAAAAAATAAATTTTTCATTTCGTTTTTAACCTGTTTTTAAAAAACAATGCGCATCAAAATTAAAGCCATTTACATTAAATAATTTGGTTTTCAAATAATTGAACTTAGGAAACAGATTTATCGATTATTTAGCTAAAATCAAAAAGCGTCTTGAATTTTCCGAGACGCTTTTTTTATGATTTAATTTTTGGGAGTTGGGTTATTTTTAAATTAGTAATCAGAGTTATGCTTTTTATTGCCAATTATTTAACTGTATTAAAAATAAAGATTTACATCGTCGAGATTCATTTTAAAAGTATTCAAGTAATACTCTTTTCGCTTTTGGAATAGGGATAAAGGGAGTGTAATAATAGTGGTAAACATCACTAAATGTAGGTATTGTATGAGTCTTTTATTACAGTTAAATTTGCATAAAATAATTTCTTTTTATTTATCGAATTAAAATAAGATCTTACATGAAAAATGAAGTACAACAGCGATACAAATTTCAAGTATTGGCAAAAAAAGCCGATAAGAGATTTTTTTATATTGGCGCTTTTATCTTGTCGTCTGTTTCTGTTTCAACAGTAATCTTGATAGTTTTACTTTTATCAAATACGTTAGACAAATATTCTTAAAATTTGTAATTTAAAAGCTATTTAGAAACATTCATAAGCTTACTATTTTTGTTAAAGTCAAACTTTTTATAATCTTGAAAAGTGAATCTAATTTTATTTATTTCTGCCTAGTTTGATAGGTAAGCGATAAATAAATTATCGAGAGCGTTTATAAAATGATAGTATGAATAATACTATCAACTTTTTACTTGGACAATATCCGTGGGAAATTAAACGAGACAGTGTTGTTTTTGATGCTGGGTTGCCAGCCATAGTTCAAGCGGGTGTTCCTGCTCAATTGCTTGCTAATCGTCCGGATATCAAACAAGCTTAATCAGAATTAGAAGCTGCTAAACTGGATGTAAAAACGGCTCGCGCTGAGTTTTATCCGTCCTTAGATATTACAGCTGCAGTAGGTTTTAACGCTTTTAAACCAAATTATTTGTTTAAAATGCCAGAGTCTGTGTTGTATTCTTTAGTGGGAGATGTAGTCGCTCCTTTGATTAATAGAAATGCGCTCAAAGCCGAGTATAGCGCTGCTAATGCGAGACAAATACAGGCGTTGTATAATTACGAACGTACGATTTTGAATGCGTATTTAGAAGTTTCTAGTCAGTTGTCTAAAATTAATAACTTAGAAAAAAGCTATGATCTAAAATCCCAACATGTAGCCGCGTTAAACCGTTTTATTGATGTGGCAGGTGATTTGTTCAAGTCAGCCAGAGTAGATTATTTTGAGGTATTGATGACACAGCGCGACGCCTTAGAATCAAAACTCGAATTAATCGAAACTAAAAAAGCCCAACTGAACGCCGTTGTTCATGTATACCGTGATTTAGGAGGCGGGTGGAAATAAGAGTTAGGATAAAAACCGAAACTGTGTAGCAATTCGAGTAGTGCGCACAGTTAAGATAAAATCCATTCAAAGTTATAAATCGTGAATTAGAACCTGTATTTGGGTTTTAATTCACGATTTTTTTTTCAGGTTTGAAATGTATTGTTGTTAAGTGTATGATAAAGGGAAATTTCAAGTTGATACATTTTTCTATAAGCAGTGGTAAGACTTTGTAGTTTAAGTTGAGAAAACAGTTTGGGTTATTTTAATTACAAAAACAGGTAGTTATACGCTGTTTTTGTAGTTTGTTTTTATTATTTTTGAGAAATACCTTATGGAAAATAAAATACGAGAGAATTATACCTAATTTCTCTTGAGAATGTAAGAAGTTTGTGGAGTGGGTAGAAGAGGAGTGAGGAGTTGGGTGGGTTATTTAGGGGGCTAATATTAGGTAATATAAAAGATATTTAAAATGCTAGATCAATCGTTTTCAGGTGCAAATTTTAATCTAATTTTTTTAAAAGAAAATAGAAAAGGAAATATAAAACAAAGACACTTAAATCAAGCATATTTTGATAAACATGATGAATTTAATACTGTTTTAAATGAAAAAGTAGTTTTAAAAAAAACTAGAACACTTTCAATTGAAGAATTAGATTCTTATGCAGAAAAGCTTGAAGCTATAAACAAAGCTAAAGAAGAAATTAGAAACAACTTGTTTTCTGAATATGCTACTATTGTAAACAATGAAAAAACTCCATTTTGTTTTGAAATTAAATATGATAAACAAAACAAAATTTACACAACAAAAAAAGATGGAGTTCATTTTTTTGCAATTAAACAATTACAACATAATTTAAATAAAACTTTCAAAGTAATTCAGGCTGACAGGAACAAGATAATAAAACAAACTTATAATTTAATTTCTGATGGTTTTCCTAAGGTTGTCATCCGTACAGATATATATAAATTTTACGAATCAATTTCTCAAAATAGACTTTTTGAAAAATTAGAAAATAATACTTTACTTTCTCCTCTTTCAAAAAAACTTTTAAAAAGGCTTTTTTATGAATTTGAAAGAATTAAAGATACATCAATAATGCAACCCAAAAAGGGTATACCAAGAGGTTTTGGTGTAAGTGCTTTTCTTTCGGAACTATATATGAGAGATATTGATAATGAAATCAAATCTTTACCTGATGTTATTTATTACGCAAGATATGTTGATGATATTATCGTAATATTTTCACCTAAAACTAAAAGTCAAGTACTGGATTATAAAGCTGAAATCACTAAAATAATTAATGATGAAAAATTAGAGATTAATAATAATTTAGGAGGAAGAAAGGATAAAACACAAATCATAAATTTAATGGAAAAACCATTAATGAGAAATGAAAAATTGACTTTCCTCGGATACGAAATTCATGTTAGGAAAAAATTAGATACAAAAATTGAATTGTCACAAGAAAAAATAAAAAGATACATTGAAAGGATAAAATCATCTATAGAAACTTATAACAAAGATTCTAAATTTAATGAAAAAATTGCAAGAAGAATTCTCTTTGATAGATTAAAATTCTTAACGGGTAATTATCATCTAAATCATAATAAAAAAAACATAAAATCGGGTGTTTTATATTCAAATGAAATGCTTGAACTGAATAAAAAAAAGATAAGATTTGATAGTTTATATATTTTAAAGCAAAGAATGTATGCTGAAATAAAAAAAATTAATCCACCTATAAAAATTGGCATTGAGAAAAATTTGCTTGTTGAATTTATTAAGAATAAATTTTGTTTTGAAAAAGGATTTAATGAAAAACATTTTTACTCTTTTAGGTTTAATTTAAAAGAACAAATTTATTATAATAAAAAGTTTAAAAGGGTAACAAATAAATTTGAAGTAATTAAATCAATTTGGAAAGATGAGTAAGAAGAAAAAATATATTCAATACCCTAAAGAGAGAGCAATACTATCTGATGTATTGCCCTATGAGATTCCTATTACTTTTTCAAACAGGTATCTATATCGATTTTTGGTTGAGAATAATATTAGACTAGAGGATGAGGAAATAAAGTTTGACGAAAATTTTATAGGTGATGATTTAATAGCTTTTAAAGAAATTTTAAAAATATTATTTCATCATGAATATGATAATAATAAGGATTTTAAATTTAGAAAAATTCCTTTCACATATAGAATAACGCATAAAGAGAAAGATTTTAGGGAATTAGCATTAATACATCCAATCAATCAACTAAAGTTGATTAAATTCTACGAAGACTTTAAAGAATCTGTTTTGTATTCATGTTCAATTAGTAATTTCAGTGTTAGAAAACCAGTTGAAATTGCAAAATTTAGTTTTTTTAATGATAAATTACATCAATTAAATAAAGGTGATAAAAATGATTTTTTAGAATTAAATGGTAGAGAATATGAAAATTTAAAAACCTTTTTTTCTTATAAAAAATATACAAATATTTATAAGTTTTATGAAGACTACAGATATCATCGAGCTGAAAAAAAATACAACTTTCTTTTTAAGTTTGATATATCAAAATGTTTTGATAGCATTTATACGCATTCGATATCTTGGGCTGTTTTAGGTTTGGATACTGTAAAAGAAAATGTTGATGCATCCAAGAAAAATTTTTCTGGAATATTTGATAGGTTCATACAATACTCAAATTATGGTGAAACAAATGGTATTTTAATTGGCCCCGAATTTTCTCGAATTTTTGCTGAAATCATTCTACAAAGGATTGACAAAACTGTTGAAGAAAAAATTTTAAAATTAAATGGGAGTAGAAATAAAACCGATTATGAATTGTATAGATACGTAGATGACTATTTTTTATTCTGCGATGATGATTTATTAAAAGAGGAAATTTTTAAAATATTCAAACACGAGTTGAAAGAGTATAAATTGTCTATTAATAATTCTAAAACTATTGAATATAAAAAGCCAATTATTACAGAAATTACAATTGCTAAAGAAAAAATAAATAAATTATTTTCAGAAAGTCCAAGATTTTCAATTAAGGAATTAGACCAAAAAGAAAGTATAATTGATGAGAATAAAGAGGACATTGAAATACTAAATCATAAGTTTTCATTTTACTTTAATCCCGATAATTTAATAACTCAGTATAAAATTTTAATTAAAGAATCATCTGTTGATTACAAAGATGTTTTGAATTATAGCTTGGCTCTTTTAAATAATATTATTGAAAAGAATCTTGTACATTTTGAAGAAGTATATCTTACATATAAAATTAAAATACATTCAGGAGAAATAAGTGATGTAAAAGAAATAAATAAATTAGACAAAGTTGAGGATTCATTGACCTCACACATTGTAAATTTTATTGATTTTGTTTTTTTTATTTATTCAGTTTCACCAAGAGTAAACTCTACTATCAAAACATGTCATATTTTATCTAAAATACTTGTTTTTTATAAACTAAAGCGGAAATCTGATAAAGAGTTTATTCTAAGCACTAATAATAGAAATAGAATTTTTAAAAAGATACTTGATGAATCAAGTCTAATAATTAAAAAGAACTCAATTAATGAATATGCTCAGATTGAAACGCTATATCTTTTGACTGTAATTAGGGAATTAGGTAAAGAGTTTAGACTTCCTGAAGTTATATTAGAGAAATTTATAGATCATGACAATGAGAAGAATGAAATTCCAGATTGTCAATTAAATTATTTTTCAATAATCGTATTATTATTCTATTTTGGTCATTCAAAAAAATATCCAAAAATTAAGGTTGCTTTAAAAAAATATATTGAAAAATATATAAAAAGTTTCCCTGTTGAAAAAAGAAGTAAATCTTCTGAATTAACTCATCTAATGCTTGATTTAATTGCTTGTCCATTTCTTTCAAAACAAAATAAAAGAAAGTTTTTTGCAATATACAAGGACAGTAAAAATTTTAATGAATCAAAAAAGAATTTTGAAACTTTAGACGGAATATTAAATTTTCAAAAAAGGTATATGAAATATGGGTTTACTAAATGGGAAAGGTTTAATTTAGCAAAAGAACTAGAATATAAAAAAAGTCAAGAGGTTTACTCTTAAAAATATTGTCAACACCGATCTCCAGTTTGAATGTTTTATATTTCAATCTAGAATTTAAGAATGATTTATTATTTTTAAATTCACACACTTGTAGTTGATAGCACTCTGTAAAAGAGGAAAACTTAAGCAACCTGAGGAGATGTAGGTTGCTTTTTTTATTTTACATTTATGAATATAATTTCATGAAAAATGAACTACAAAATATCATTTCAGGAAAGAGCCAAGTTAGGCATGGAGATGCTATCCAAGCGTTCTTAATTTACCTTAGAAGATGCAAGAGCACTAGTTTTACGTTTAATTCAAGCAAGCAAATCAAACTTTAAGAAGTAAAAGTTATAAAACAATATTGTAACCAAAATAATTTTTGGAATACAATTATTAATGTCAATTCTTTTGGTTCCATTTGTGCTTAGTAAAATGTGTATCTTCATCAGGAGGAGTTTATCGTTTTTAAACTCAATTATTCATTTGTTTTAATCCAGATTAAGGAATCATTCTAGAAGATTTACACGACGAAAATGTACTGCTTTTGAAGGTAATTTGTATTTTAATTAAACTAAACCGTTTTCTAAATTACAGAATAGTTTTATCAATGACCATCCAAGACCTCCGCACCTTAAACGGCATCATCTTCGAAGTAATCTCAGGAAGTAAATCTTTTGGGTTAAACACGCCAAGCTCTAACATCAATATAAAAGGTATGTATTATTTACGGCGAAATGAGTTTTACGGGTTAAATTACAGGAACTAGGTGGCGAAACTAAAGACAATTTACAAATTAAAAAGTTACATAGAATTTAAAAACAATGATGCAAAAAGAACAAAGAGTCGAAATTATTGATATGCTCAGAGGTTGGGCACTTTTAATAGTAGTTATTTCAAATTATTTATATTATGCTTACAGCCCAGAATGGACAATACATGGAGAGGGAATTATAGCAACAGTAATAAATGGAGTAGAATCCATACTTTTTTCAGCTAAAGGATGGACTTTGCTTTTTACTCTTTTTGGTTTTGGTTTTGGAGTCATTTATGCTAAAAATAAGGGAAAAACTTATTTTTTTATTATTCGCCGCATGTTGGTTTTATTTGTATTCGCCTTTATAAACAGTCTGTTTTATGATGGTGATATTTTACGAGATTATGCTTTTTTAGGCTTGCTTATTTTGTTTTTTATTCATTTTTCTGCTAAAACATTATTGTACATAGCTGGTGTATTGTTTTTATTTGCTCCTTTACTAACAGCTTACATAAATACTGTTGATACTACATATGTTACTACATTAACGAATAGTATTGCGCCTTTACGATATAGTACACAATTGCTACAGGTTTTTAAATACAATATTTTGAATTCATTTTACACTGAAGTTCTTAATTTGGTCTATTCTGTAACAGCGCATTATGTCATGTTTACGTGTATGATTTTAGGATTGGCGATACAAAAGAGTAAGTTCTTGGAAACTGTTTTTGCAAGGAAAAATCAAATAAAAAAATCCTTATTTTCATTAGTAAGTATCACTATCGTTTTATGGGGAGTTTCTTTACTTTCTATGATGTACAAACTGCCTTATTTAAAGCATTTCTCATTTCATTATTGGATCGTTTTAACAACTATGCTTTCTACGAGTTTGTTTATTATACTGCTGTATACAAATCAAAAATTAAAAAAAACACTTAAAGCATTTTCATGGGTTGGCAGAATGACTTTTACGAATTATCTAACCCAAAATTTAATTGCTTTTTTCGTATTTCAGGGAGTTGGTTTAGGATTGTTTCATCATATGCCTTTCTATTTTTACTTTTTGTTTGCAATCGCTATTTATTTACTTCAAATCGGATTTAGTTATTGGTGGTTAAAAAATCATGTGTACGGACCTCTAGAATGGCTTTGGAGGCAATTAAGTGATACAAAGAATGATGTTTTTATGAAATAAATTTAACACTATTCAATGACCATTCAAGACTTAATCCTAGTTACAGTCCTTTAAGATAACAAACTAACTTATGCTAAGTCAAAAACAAAACAAACCATGGACTACAGCTTTGGTAAGCGATAAAAAAACGAATTGGATATCGAGCTAAAAACAGCGCATAAAAAAAACGCTCCACTAGGAAAGCGTTTTTAAAATGTGTAGCAGATGTGTAGCAAAATTAATGTTAAGTCAATGATTGCGCTGCTATCTGTGACCACGGCGGGATTTGAACCCGCACGCCCTTGCGAGCACCAGCCCCTCAAGCTGGCAAGTCTACCGTTTCTCCACGTGGCCTAAAAAAATAAAAGGCCAAGTAATAAATTACTCGACCTTTTGTGACCCGACTGGGGCTCGAACCCAGGACCCCATCATTAAAAGTGATGTGCTCTACCAACTGAGCTATCGAGTCAATGCTTTCAAGAAAATTATGTGTTGATCACTTAAATTGTGACCCGACTGGGGCTCGAACCCAGGACCCCATCATTAAAAGTGATGTGCTCTACCAACTGAGCTATCGAGTCATTTTCTTTCCTTGAACGCGGGTGCAAATATAAGGACTTATTTTGGAGTTTACCAAGCAATTTTATTATAAATTTGTCTTTTTTTAATTAAATCACTCAACACCTTAATTTGTAAGGTTTTATTCAGATGAAAAAAATTATATTGTTAGGATATATGGGTTGTGGGAAGTCTACAATTGCTGTAGCGTTGTCTACTAGTATCGGAATTCCGTTCGTAGATCTCGATAAAGAAATTGAAGCAAAAGTAGGATTGTCTATCGATGCTATTTTTAAAAAGCACGGTGAAATATATTTTAGAAAGCTTGAACACGAAGTTTTTATCAACTTATTGAATAATTCAAAGCAACTAATTATTGGTTTAGGTGGCGGAACTCCATGTTATGCGAATAATCATGAGTTGCTAAAAGGCACTAATGTAGTATCCGTATATCTGAAAGCTTCCATTGATACACTTTTTCATCGTTTAAATCACAACAAAAGCAAACGCCCTCTGATTGCGGATAAAAACGAAGGCGAAATGAAAGAGTTTATAGCCAAGCACCTTTTTGATCGAAGTTTTTATTACAATCAAGCTCAATATAAAGTTGTGGTAGATGACAAAACAATTAAGCAAACAGTACTTGATATTGTTGCGATTTTAACTTAGATAAGCATAATTGGTGTCGTTTTCGTCAAAAACTACTTGTACATGTTCATACAATGAGGTAGAAAGAGAAATTCCTTTGAAGTCAGCTTTTACGGGATATTTTTTATGGTTGCGATCTACTAACACTGCTGTTTTAAACTTTTTTAAAGGAACGTCTATAAAATGCCTTACTGCATATATTAAGGTTGTACCAGAATTTAGTACATCATCTACAAGAACCAATCCTTTATTAGCATATTCGTCTTTTGATAAAGAGGTGTGAATGGGTAATTCAGGATGTTGTTTGTTAATTTGTACTTCGCAAAGCGAAACTTTGATGGTAGAGATAACTTCTAAACTCGCAGCTATTTTTTTTGCAAATATAAAACCGTTAGTTGCAATTCCTGCAATGACAATTTCTTGCTCGTCTACAAAGGTTTCGTAGATTTGATAGGCTATTCGTTTTATGGTATGTTCAATTTCTTGATTAGTCAAAATTATATTCTTGCTCATGGTTTTTTGTTTTGTTGGAGGGTTGAAGCGGCTATTTCAAATAGTTGAAGAACGGGGATTTTAGAGGAACTTTAAACCTAAATTTATAGTGTCTAAATCAATCTTCTTCGTCTACTATGATTTCATTTCCAAATTCATCGATATCTCTCCTGTCTTTTTTCGTTGGTCTACCGGTGCCATTTTTTCGGTAATGTTCTTTGGATAATTTTAGTAATTCTAAATGCTGATACGCTTCTGCTGGAGTATCATTTCTTCTATAAATATCTACTAATTTAGCTGCAACACGATTATCTGGGACATCTAGAACAGTAATGATTTGCGTAATTTGATCTTTACGAAAAGTGATTTTATCTGTTGCAAATACCTCTTTAGAAGGTTTGGCGACTTGGCCATTTACTGTAACGTGGTTTTTTTTACAGGCTTCAGTAACCATGTTTCTGGTTTTGTAATACCGCACGCACCATAAGTATTTATCTATTCTCATAAAATTTCTAAAATCGGAGTTAAATAGTTTACAAAAAGCAATCAATATTGTATCTTGCACACTTAAAAAATTAGCTATAATGAACAAATTTAAGTATTATTTTATTTTATCAATTACAACTTTATCTTTATTTTCATGTTCTAAAGATGATGCCACTGCTGAAATAACTCCACCTAGAGATTTTGCAGTGCAATATGCTACTGATTTAACTGATATTGAAGAATATTTAAAAACATATTCCATAACCGTTGTCAATCATCCGGGTTTTGCAGATGATCAAGACGTTACTTTTAAGAAAATCGCAACTGGAGGAACTGAACCTTCTATTTATTCTTATTTAAATAGCGCTACTTTTCCAAAACTTTTAAGTAAGGAGGTAAAACTTCATGATATCAGTTATAAATTGTACTATTTAGTATTACGCGAAGGAGTAGGGCAACAGCCTACCAACGTTGATGGTGTACTTACTGCATACAGAGGAGAGTACTTATCACGAACTAAAGTTGCTGATGTAGAGACCTTGGGGACTACTTTCTTTGAAGAAAGTAAAAATCCACAGCAGTTTTTTAATCTACCTTCAACAATAGTAGGTTGGGGTGAATCTTTTCCAAAATTTAAAGGAGGTACGTATTCATCTAATTCTAATGGAACCGTTTCATATAGAGATTTTGGTGCTGGTGTCTTTTTCATACCATCAGGTTTAGGTTATTTTTCTCAAGGTAAAGACGGTATTCCAGCGTATGCGCCTTTAATTTTCAGTATCAAATTATATGAAATCAATAGAGTAGATTCAGATGGTGATGGAATACTAAATTTTCAAGAAGATTTAAATAATGATGGATACATATATAATTATAGCAATAAAGTAAATTACCCAACGTTTCCTGCAGATAATATTCGTTATGCTGATGATTCGGATAAAGACGGAATACCAAATGCTTTAGACACTGATGACGATGGAGATGGCTACAGTACTAAAATTGAAACAAAATATGTTAATCCACTAGATCCACAAAAGGTAGTTCATTATTATCCTTTTAATGGAGCCGCAGTTGATGATGATGCAACTCGTTTTGTAGACGAAAGTCAAGGTATTCCTAGACGATTTACTGGCGTGGCTAATCCACCATCAACATTGCCAACTCCGGTTAAAAGTGATTTTACAGATGCAAATAGACTTAGGAGACATCTTGATGAAACGACTTATCCTCCTTATGAATAATATAAATATGTAAAAATAAAAAACCCGTTCGAACGGGTTTTTTATTTTTAGAAAATAGAAATGGAATTATTTTCTTTTCATTACTCTTTCTACAGCTTCAACAATCGCTTGATTGTTCAATTTGTATTTATCCATTAATTGTTCTGGTGTTCCAGATTCTCCGAAACTGTCATTTACTGCTACAAACTCTTGTGGAGCTGGACTGTTTAATGCCAAAACTCTTGAAACGCTTTCGCCAAGACCACCCAAAATATTATGCTCTTCAGCTGTAACGATACATTTTGTTTTTGCTAATGATTTTAATATGGCTTCTTCATCCAATGGTTTGATGGTGTGAATGTTGATCACTTCAGCAGAAATTCCTTGTTGCTCTAAAGCTTCAGCAGCTACTAAAGCTTCCCAAACCAAATGTCCTGTTGCAACAATCGTAACATCAGATCCCTCCGTTAAAACAATAGCTTTTCCTATAACGAAAGGTTCGTCAGCGGGCATAAAGTTAGGCACTACTGGACGGCCAAAACGCAAGTAAGCAGGACCATGATGATCTGCTAGTGCTAAAGTAGCTGCTTTGGTTTGGTTGTAATCACACGTATTAATTACGGTCATTCCTGGTAACATTTTCATCAAACCGATGTCTTCCAGGATTTGGTGTGTGGCACCATCTTCACCTAAAGTTAATCCAGCGTGAGAAGCACAAATTCTCACATTTTTTTCAGAGTACGCTACAGATTGACGAATTTGATCGTATACTCTTCCTGTAGAAAAGTTAGCAAAAGTTCCTGTAAAAGGAATTTTCCCTCCAATAGTTAATCCTGCTGCAATTCCAATCATGTTTGCTTCTGCAATTCCAATTTGGAAAAAACGCTCTGGATGGTTTTTTTTGAAATCATCAAATTTCAAAGAGCCAATTAAATCGGCACAAAGTGCAACTACATTTTCGTTTTTTTGACCCAATTCCGTCATTCCCGCTCCAAAACCCGAGCGTGTATCTTTACTTCCTGTATTTGTATATTTTTTCATTTTCCTCCCCCAACCCCTCCAAAGGAGGGGAGCTCCTATTGGGGTAAATAGGGTTTTATATTTTTATTTAACAATTTTGTAGCTGTTCCTCCCCTTCGGGGAGGCTAGGATTAATAGTCTCTTTCGGCTTCAGTATAGTTTTGACCCAAAGCAATTTCAAGTTGCGTGTCATTAGGCGCTTTACCGTGCCATGCGTGACTGTACATCATAAAATCGACACCATTACCCATTTCTGTGTGCAACAATACACATACTGGTTTTCCTTTTCCAGTTCTTGATTTTGCATCGTTCATTCCAGCAATAATAGCTTCGATATTGTTTCCTTTTTCGATTTCGAGAACATCCCAGTCAAAAGCTTCAAATTTAGCACGGATACTTCCCATAGCTAAAACTTCGTCTGTAGAACCGTCAATTTGTTTCCCGTTCAAATCGATTGTAGCAATAAGATTGTCTACTTTTTTGGCAGAGGCATACATAATTGCTTCCCAGTTTTGACCTTCTTGCAACTCACCATCTCCGTGAAGCGTGTAAATGATATGCTTGTCACCATTTAGTTTTTTAGCTTGTGCTGCACCAATTCCTACAGATAATCCTTGACCAAGTGAACCGGAGGCAATGCGCACTCCTGGCAAACTATCATGCGTTGTTGGATGTCCTTGTAATCTAGAATTAATCAAACGGAAAGTCGCTAATTCAGCTACTGGAAAGTAACCGCTTCTCGCTAAAACACTGTAAAAAACAGGAGAAATATGCCCGTTTGAAAGGAAGAAAAGGTCTTCTCCAATTCCGTCCATTTCAAATCCTTCTTTGCGGTCCATTATATTTTGGTATAATACGACAAGAAATTCTGCACAACCTAACGAACCACCTGGGTGACCTGAGTTGACTGCATGTACCATTCGAAGAATATCTCTTCTAACTTGGATTGTTAAATCGTTTAATTGTTGTGTGTTCGGTTTCATTTGTGTGTTAAAATTAGACTCGGCAAAGATAAACAGTTATTTTGATTTTAGATAGTTCCGTTTTTAGATTTATCATTAGTTATAAAGGGTATCCTTTTTTGTGAAATACTATTTTTTTGTACTAATAAGGTAATTACTATCTTGCGATCATGTTTGAACAATTATTCAAGAGTATTCGAGAAAAAGTAGCATTGACTCCGACTGAAATGGAGCTGTGCAAGACTTTTTTTATTCCTAAAAAGCTACGTAAAAAGCAAACATTGCTTCAAGAAGGTGATGTTTGTATCTATAATGCATTTGTCGAAAAAGGGATTTTACGCTCTTTTTCTATAGATGAGAAAGGAAATGAACACATTGTACAATTTGCAATTGAAGGTTGGTGGATTACTGATTTAGCTAGTTTTCTAACCAACAGCAACTCTATTTACACCATAGAAGCGCTTGAAGATTCAGAATTGCTGTTGCTCACCACCGAAGCAAGAGAGGCATTGATGGATCAAATTCCAATGTTTGAACGCTACCAACGCTTACTATTGCAAAATGCTTACATTGCAAATCAAGCCCGAATTAATTCGGCATTGACCGAAACGGCCGAAGATAAATACCTTAATTTAGGAAAAGCATATCCCGGAATTGTAAAACGGGTACCCCAACACATGCTTGCTTCCTACCTTGGACTTACCCCCGAAACTCTGAGTAGAGTTCGCAAACAAATTAGCAAAAAATAGTAGAATTCTTTGATGTAGATCAATGGTATTTCTTGCGCTACATCAACACTCTCTTGGGTATCGTTATTTATTTTTGTACTGTAAAATAAAGGCAATGACCAATAGAAAAACAGTCGCAATACTAGGTGTTTCCAATAGCAATGCAATTCTTTTAGCAACACATCTTGCCCGAGCGCATGCTGTTCTGCTTTTTGATACGGATCAAAAGTTGCTTTCACGTATTTATGCACAGCTACTTTTAGAAAACCCAAATGCACAAGTTGAACCGATGCGTTGTCCAACCAATGCAAGTTGGGAAGCTGATATTATTGTGGTTTCTGATAATGCTTTAGCAAATGAACCGCTAACACAGCAAATCAGGAAGGTGTCTACAGGCAAAATCGTCCTTATTCTTGAAAGTATAACCGATGAGAAAAATAAGAATTCGTATTTTGAAGTACTATTTCCTTTTTCTAAAATTATATATTGCTGTGAAGGCAAAGCAGATGCAATGGCAACTCTTTCTCTAAAAGGAAATGATGTTCAGGCTTTGGCAACTTTTATTACTTTTTTTACCACTATTGGTTTAAAAATCAATGTTATATTTCCAAGTACAATTAACTCTTAACAAAAAAGAAATGAGTAAATCAATTTTATTTCAATCCTATACTCTGGGGACTCGTAGTTTAAAGAACCGCATGGTAATGGCACCCATGACACGAAGCCACTCTAACAATAAAGGAAATGTTCCTACAGCATTAACGGCTCAATATTATGAACAAAGAGCCACTGCAGGTTTAATTGTGACCGAAGGTACTTTTGTGAGTACAAAAGCAGTAGGTTTTATTAATGTTCCAGGAATTTATAGCGAAGCTCAAACCGAAGGTTGGAAATTAGTAACTAAAGCCGTTCATGATAAAGGCGGAGCTATTTTTTCCCAATTGTGGCATACGGGCCGCTTGTCTCATCCTGATTTGCATGATGGCGAATTACCACACGCTCCTTCAGCACTGAATCCATTTGCAAAAGCGTACACAAATGATGGTTTTGTAGATACCGTTGTTCCTAAAGAGATGACTATTGAAGACATTAAACAAACGGTCTTAGATTTTAAAAACGGAGCAAAAAATGCTATAGCTGCAGGTTTTGATGGAGTCGAATTGCATGCGGCCAATGGGTATTTATTGCATCAATTTTTTAATGGGTATTCCAACCATCGATCTGATACTTATGGTGGATCAATAGAGAACAAAGCGCGTATTTTATTTGATATTTTAGATGCTTTTGATGGCGTCATTGATTATGCTAAGGTTGGTGTTAGACTAAATCCTTCACTACACAATGCACAAGGAATGATGCTAGACGAGCAGACAATTCCCACCCACGAATACATTATAAACAGACTGAATGATTATGGATTAGCGTATATTCATTTAACGGAGCCTTTCACAGATGTATCTGAAGTACCTTTTGCTGTTACTGAAGTAGCGAAACATTTCAGACCTTTTTACAAAGGAACTTTAATCATTAATAAAAGTTTTAATAAAGAAACAGGTATTAAGGTTATTGAAGACGGGTATGCTGACTTGGTTGCGTATGGCGTTCCCTTTATTGCAAATCCTGATTTAGTAGCTCGTTATGAAACCGATGCGCCTTTGAACACACCCGATCAAAGTACATTTTACACAGATACGGTAAAAGGATATACAGATTATCCAGCTTTGAATGGCTAAGTAGTTTTATACTTTAAAAATTTAATTACTACGCATCAATATAGTATAAGAAAGCCCGCAAGTAGCGGGCTTTTGCATTGTATAATTTTATAGAAAGTAATGATTGATTCAGCTGTTATTAAGTTTATAACTCAGCTTGTGCTTGTAAATAATTTACATCCAGCCAAGAACCGCCATTATAACATTCAATTCCGTGCGCAGTGAGGAAAATCTGCGCTTGTTCACTTCTATTTCCTGAGGCGCAACACAATATAAAAGGTGTTTCGAGTTCGTGAATTTCTTGCATTCGATGCTGAATTTCTTGAAGCGGAATGTTAAATGATCCAGCAACATGACCTCCTATAAATTCTGCATAAGAGCGCACATCAATTAGAGTTCCTCTTTTTTCTTTAAGTATTGTGTAGGTTCAATTTATAAGTGCAACAGATATATTAAAAACACTTGGAGTTAGCCCCCAAGTGTTTAAGGTCAAAAGCCTAAATTTGTCTTGCATGAAAAAATATAAACAAT
>NZ_JBLVPT020000016.1:0-74148 GCF_048286795.2 Flavobacterium frigidum | reverse complement strand
TTACACGGTTACGTATACCATCTGTGAGTCCGATACGACTACAGGAGTTAATGTAAACCCATCGAATTGTACCACAGCTACGCTAACCGTAAACGTAGTGGGTCAAATCATAGCAGGAAACGATACTTTAGGAACACCAGCAGCACCATTAGCCTCAGGCACTACACCAGTAGCAGCAGGAAGTGTGATAGGAAACGACACCTTAAATGGAGTTGCCGTAACGATTGCAAACACGAATGTTACACCAATCACTACGGGAGCAATTTTAGTAGATGCGGACGGAAACGTTACCATTGCGGCGAATACCCCAACGGGACCTTACACGGTTACGTATACCATCTGCGAATCAGACACCACTACAGGAGTTAATGTAAGTCCATCGAATTGTACCACAGCTACGCTAACCGTAAACGTAGTGGGTCAAATCATTGCAGGAAACGATACCTTAGGAACACCAGCAGCACCATTAGCTTCAGGTACTACACCAGTAGCAGCAGGAAGTGTATTAGGAAACGACACCTTAAATGGAGTTGCCGTGACCACTACAAACACGAATGTTACACCAATCACTACAGGACCAATTTTAGTAGATGCAGACGGAAACGTTACCATTGCGGCGAATACCCCAACGGGACCTTACACGGTTACGTATACCATCTGTGAGTCCGATACGACTACAGGCGTTAATGTAAGCCCATCGAATTGTACCACAGCTACGCTAACCGTTGTGGTAAGCAATCCATTGGTAGCCAACAATGATACATTTCCATCTACAGGAGGAAACGTGACAACGAACGATACTTTAAACGGAGTGCCAGCAACTACAGCCAATACTGACGTGACACCAGTAACAAATGGTCCATTGAGTATTGATACAGATGGAAATTTAATAGTAGCTCCAAACACGCCAGCAGGCACGTACACGATAGTATATGAAATCTGCGAAGCAGGTGCAATTCCAGTAAATTGCAAAACTGCTACAGCAACGATTAATTATGTAAATCCATTAGTTGCTAGTAATGACAGTTTTACAGCAACAGGAGGAAATGTATTAGGGAATGACAGTGTCAATGGCGCACCCGCTACGATGACCAATATTGTAGTAACGCCAGTAAGCGCAGGCCCATTAAGTTTAGATGTGTCTGGAAACCTTACAGTAGCACCAAACACACCAAGTGGAACCTATATTATTGTTTATGAAATTTGTCAAACAGGAATGACACCTGCAAATTGCACCACAGCTACAGTAACGGTAGTTGTCAATAACTTAATTACTGCCAATAATAATTCTTTCCCGCCAACAGGGGGTAATGTAATAGGAAATGATACGGTTAATGGAATGCAAGCTACCGCAGCCAATACTGATGTAACAGCAGTAACAAATGGCCCATTGAGTATAGATATTGATGGAAACTTAACAGTAGCGCCAAACACACCAAGTGGAACATACTCCATCACATATGAGATCTGTGAAGCAGGAGCAAAACCATCAAATTGTACACGAGCTACAGCAACTGTGGTGGTAAACAACGCAATTGTTGCTATTAATGACACAATACCGGCCACAGGAGGAAGCGTACTTGCAAATGATACCATTAACGGAGCACCAGCTACCATAGCTAACACTGATGTTACGTCAGTAACAAATGGTCCATTAAGAATAGACGCAAATGGAAACTTGACAGTAGCACCTAATACAATAGCAGGAACCTACACGATTACTTACCAAGTTTGTGAAACAGGCTCTAACCCGTTGATCTGTACTACAGCACAAGCTACTGTAGTTGTAAATGAAGTGCCAGCAATAGCCATCATTAAAACAGCTGTTTTCAATGACGAAAATGGAGATGGATTTGCACAAGCAGGCGAGAGTATAACCTATAGCTTTGCGGTAAGCAACTTAGGAAACACGCCATTAAGCAATGTAACGGTAACAGATGTGCTACCAGGTTTGATATTATCAGGTAATAGCATACCTTTATTACTAGTAGGAGCGACAAACAATACGGCCTATCAAGGAGTGTATCGATTGACACAAGCCGACATCAATTTGGGAAGTGTAACTAATCAAGCCAAGGCAACAGGAGTAACACCTCTTGGTGCTATAGTAAGTGATTTATCAGATGATTCAAATAATCTTAGTGATAGACCAACTGTTCTAGCTATTCAAGGATGTGTAATTGAAGTGTTTAATGCAGTAGCTCCAAATGGGAACGGTGACAACAAAGTTTTCCGCATCAGAGGTTTAGAATGTTATGCTGATAACACAGTAGAAATATACAACCGTTGGGGAGTATTGGTATTTGAAAGAGCAGGATACAACAATGACGATAGAGCTTTTAGAGGAGTTTCAGAAGGTAGAGTAACAGTAAAACAAGCTGAAGAGCTACCTGAAGCAACCTATTATTATATTTTGAGATATAAAGATAACGCAGGAACAAGTTTCGAGAAAGCAGGATATTTATACATTAATAGGTAATCAATCTAAATTTCTTAAGTCTAAAATAATAGAATATGAAAACAAAATTTATACTAATGTTGCTGTTGCTCGCGGGTACTATAAATGCGCAACAAGACGCTCAGTTTACACAGTACATGTACAACACCATAAACGTGAATCCCGCCTATGCGGGATCACGTCAAGCGTTGAATATTTTTGCCTTACATCGTACTCAGTGGGTAGGACTTGATGGAGCACCTGTGACCAATACGGCATCGGTTAATACTCCTATAAAAGATACAAAACTAGGTTTAGGAGTGTCGATAATTAGTGACAGGATTGGTCCTTCGGACGAGAACAATTTAGCGGTTGATTTTTCATATTATATCAATACTTCAGAGGATTTCAAGCTCTCCTTTGGACTGAAAGCATCAGCAAACCTTTTGAATATCAATTTTGATAAATTGAATCAGTATGATCCCAATGATTATAGTTTTGAGAACAATATAGACAATAAGTTTTCACCAAATATAGGTGTTGGACTTTACTGGTATTCTGATAATACCTATATAGGGCTCTCTGTTCCTAATTTATTAGAGACAAAACATTTTGATAAATATGCAGGAGTAGGAGCATCTACTTATATTGCAAGAGAGAGAGTGAATTATTATTTAACAGCAGGTCACGTGTTTGATTTAGATTATAATCTAAAGTTCAAACCAGCCATCATGACCAAGCTCGTGCAAGGAGCACCATTACAAGTAGATTTATCAGCTAACTTTTTAATTAATGATAAGTTTACCATTGGAGCAGCATATCGCTGGAGTGCCGCATTAAGTGCCATGGTTGGATTTCAAGTGTCTGACTCTTGGTTTATTGGATATGGTTATGATATGGAAACCACACGACTTGCTAATTTTAATTCCGGATCACATGAAATATTTCTTCGTTACGAAATATTTAAAAGTTATAACAAAATCACATCACCTAGATTCTTCTAATTTAATATAACGTTATGAAATTAAGCGCTAAACATTTCGGATGCTGTGTAGTTTTTTTAGTATTCACAGTAGTAGGGTATACTCAAAAAAAAGGTGTGGCAGCTGCAGATAAAAAATTCGATAATTATTCTTACGTTGATGCAATAGCTACTTATGAGAAAATAGCAGCGAAAGGGTATAAAGACGAAAAAATGTTCCAAAAACTAGGAGACTCCTATTACTTCATAGCCGATTTGATCCAGGCAGAGAAGTGGTACACTGCACTTTTTGAGATGAATGCCTCCCAAGAGCCAGAGTACTATTACAGGTATTCTCAATCTTTAAAAGCAGTAGGAAACTATGCTAAGGCCGATAAAATGTTAGAGCAATTCATAGCAAAATCAGCCACAGACCAGCGTGGAAAACTTTTTGCCAGTCAGCGCGATTACTTGAATGAGATCAAGGGAAATTCAGGAAAATACGAAATTTTTGATGCAGGGATCAACTCCCCGTACTCAGATTACGGGAGTGCTTATTACAATAACACCTTACTTTTTGCGTCGGCACGAGATACAGGCGGAGTAGCTAAAAAACTGTTCAAGTGGAACAATGAATCTTTTACCAATTTGTACAGCTCCCAGATTAGTTCAGATGGTAGTATGGACAAGCCAGAGGTGTTCCATAAAAACATCAACAGTAGGTTTCATGAGTCTACACCTGTTTTTACCAAAGATGGCCAAACGATGTATTTTACCCGTAATAATTATCTAAATGGTAAAAAGCAAAAAGACAGCAGACGTGTTATATTATTAAAACTCTACAAAGCCACAAACGAAAACGGAAAATGGGTAAATGTACAAGAATTACCTTTTAATAGTAATGAATATAGTGTAGCTCATCCAGCGTTGAGTATAGATGAGAAAACCTTGTATTTTGCATCAGACATGCCAGGTACGAAGGGATTATCAGATCTTTTTAAAGTAAGCATCAATCCAAATGATACGTACGGCACGCCAGAGAATCTAGGATTGCCTATAAACACAGAGTCAAGAGAAACGTTTCCGTATATCTCACCAGATAATAAGATGTACTTTGCCAGTGATGGACATCCCGGACTTGGAGGTTTAGATGTATTTGTTATGGATTTGTCATCAAAAACTCCAGGAATCACTATCGAAAACTTAGGTACACCTATAAACAGTACCCAAGACGACTTTTCATTTGTGATAGATGCAGAGAATAAAAAAGGATTTGTCACTTCCAATAGAGAGGGCGGATTAGGATCTGATGACATTTATAGATTCAATAAATTCCCAGTTTTAGTATGTAATCAAGCACTTCAAGGAGTCATCAAGGATCAGGATACCGGTTTAGTCTTGGCAAATACTAAGGTAAGTTTGTTTGATTCCAATTTCAATTTGATCAAAGAAATCATGACTCCATTATCAGGAGCCTATACCTTTGAGGTTGAATGTGGAAAAACGTATTATTTACGCGGAGAAAAACCAGAATATGAAACCAAAGAGAATAAGATTGTAATAGCAAACGTATCTGGAGTAACACAAGGTCCATTGGCCTTAGAGCCACGAAAAAAAGCAATTGAAGTAGGAACAGATTTAGCTAAAACCTTAGATATTCCGATTTTGTATTTTGATTTAGACAAGTCATTCATTCGAAAAGATGCTGCTTTTGAGCTAGAAAAAGTACTAGCAGTGATGCAAGAATACCCAAAGATGACCATCGACATTAGATCCCATACAGATTGTAGACAAACCGTAGCTTACAACCAAGCATTATCTGATAGAAGAGCTAAAGCAACTAAGGCATGGTTGATCAAAAACGGTATAGCTGCCAATAGATTAACAGCCAAAGGATACGGCGAATCACAGCTTGTAAACGATTGTGGATGTGAACCTACGAGCAAGTCAGACTGTACAGAGGAGCAACATCAAGCCAATAGAAGAAGTGAGTTTATTATTGTTTCTATGCAATAAACCTTATCAAAACAACAAAAAACTAAAAAGGCTATCCATAAACTTGGATAGCCTTTTTTGGTGGTTGATAAATTGAAAATATAAAACCATTGGATACGGTTTGATTGAAAGATAAATTGACAAATTTAGGCGGCATAAAATACTACGTGAATTGGAGTAGTGGAAAACCTGTCAAATTGACCACCAGTTTCGGAGCAAACTGACCACCACTTTCTAGTTCAAATTGACCATCTGATTTTAGGCTAAAATTGGACATTAAAAACTACCAACTTTTTCATATTCTTAGCACCATTCATTCCTTAAAAATACGGTTTATGGCAAACAAAATAAGAGATATAAGTAAAATTAGAAAAGCAATTAAATTCTACTGTAACGGAAAAAGTAAGTATTTATCTATTTCTAGAAATACGGTAAAGAAGAATATTTCTTTATTTAAAGTACTAGAATTAAGTTTTGAAGTAATTAACGAAAAAACAGATGCTGAGTTAGAACTTTTATTCTCACACACCACTGTATAATCAATCAGTCCCAAACTGCAAAGTCTTGATGATTTTTTTCCTAAAATGGATAGCGAACTAAAAAAAGTTGTCGTTACCATACAGCACATGTGGGAGCAATATATTGCCCTAAATCCTAAGTGTTACAGAAGCTCGCAATTTGGACATCATTATAAAACATGGAGCAAAAGAGTCAATCCAGTGATGCACATAAAGCACAAAGTGGACGATAAAATGTATGTGGATTATGCTGGAAAAACACTCTCCATTATTGATAAATACACGGGAGAAATCAAAGAAGTACAATTTTTTGTAGCCATATTGTGAGCCAGTCAATAAACCTGTGCAGAAGCTTCCATGAGCTAACAAAAGGAATATTTTGTTACATCGGTAGAAAATGCTATGCGTTTTTTTGAAGGTACTCCTGCGGCTATTGTTCCGGATAATTTAAAATCTGCAGTAATAAAAAGTAGTCGTTTTGAACCCACAATCAATGAAACTTTAGCTGATTTAGCCGAGCATTATCAAACTACAATCTTGCCTGCCAGGGCTAACAAACCACGAGATAAGTCATTAGTTGAAGGAGCTGTCAAGATCTTGTATCGAAGAGTTTATGTAAATCTAAAAGAAATACTTCAATTTTACCTTCAAATTAAAGTTGTAAAAGCCAGCAACAACCAAGTGATTCCAAAGACTGCTAAATTATTTCAACGCCCCTTTTTCTATAATACCTTTGTCACGAAATCCCACAAAGTGCAGAAATATAGAATAATTTAATTTATCTAAATCATGGGAAATCAAGTTAAAAAAATAGTGTTGGAAGTGACCGTACTATCAACAATTAGTGTTGTTGCACAAGGAAACAGAACAGTAGGAATCACGGAGGCGACGCAAATGGTCAATTCTTATTTTGATCCTGCTACCAAACTTATTGATGCTATTGGAACAGTAGTGGGCCTCATTGGTGGAGTGAAGGTGTATAATAAATTTAGCAGTGGTGATCCAGATACGAGCAAGACGGCAGCAAGTTGGTTTGGAGCTTGTACCTTTTTGATTATAGCGGCAACTGTTTTACGTTCTTTCTTCCGATAAGTTTTAGCGGTATGAATACGTATACTATTAATAAAGGTATTGGAAGAACAGTGGAGTTCAAAGGACTGAAAGCGCAGTACCTGTTCATCTTCGCTGGTGGTTTGCTAGGGATGCTTATCCTGATAATGATCTTGTACATCACTGGAGTCAATTCCTATCTGTGTATGTTTATAGGAGTCGCCGGGGCTACAATCGAACATCTTATACCGATCTTAACTTTTTTTGACAGCTTAAAATTATGATGCAAAAATAAGTGTGATTGAAAATAATATTTATTTTGATTATCAATGATTTTATGAATAAAAGAATCGAACAAATGAGTCATTTTTTGATTTGTCCAGATATCCTAATTGATGATATTAAATAAGGCATACACAAAATCGTCCTTTTATTTTTATATTTTAAATAATAAACACAGTCGTTTGAGTTTTTACATTTAAGACTATTCGTTTACATTAATAGATTTTTTTTGGGAAGCGTATAAGTAAAATTTAGATAAAAATTACTTTCTTTTAACAAATCTGCATTGCTTTTTGGTAATCTTGAAATATAAATATATCCAATGTCAAACTTTACTGCAGGTTTTAGTTTAAATGAAAAATTAGTAAATAATCTGTTATGATCAAAAATGTGTTGCGTATCTGTGCCAGAAGTATTAATGAAAACTTCATCACCAATACTTAAATTAAATTTATTATTAAGATCATATCTAAAATACAGCCGATTACGCAAACGAACTATATTTTTTACTGAACTTTCAAAAACTCTATACTCTAAAGCTGTTCTATCAACAATAAAAAACTTAGTCGCTAGTTCGTGTTGCAATTCTATTGATGCCGAAAAGCGGTATTCATTTGTAGGTTTTGCAAAAGCATCGTTTTCTTTTTGAATAATTTTATAATTTAAAAAATAGGCAAATGGAGATATGGCATAAACCACATCATTATTTTGTTTATAATATATCCAAGTTCTAAAAGTGTACATTAGGTTTTTATCAAAAAAATTATTGCTTTCAAAATCATTTTGTCTGCGATGTTGTAATTCGACATCGGTTTTTATTTTTTCTGTTACAGGAATACTAATGGTAGTTCTAAACCAACTATTTGTATGTTTTTGTGCAATAGTTTTAATAGAAAAAAGGAATGCTGTAATTAGTATTGCAGTGCTTATTTTTGATTTCATTTGATATTGATGTTGTAAAAGTTAATGAGGTAACTTATCTCTAAAATAACCATAAACCCAAGTACCAATTATTGCAAAAAATAAGGTTACAATCATAACCGTTACACCATTTCCTATTTGGGCAAAAATAGGACCAGGACACGCACCAGTTATTGCCCAACCAAGACCAAATATTAGTCCACCAAGAATTTGACCTTTATTAAAGGATTTATCGCGAAATTCTATTTTTTCCCCATAAATGGTTTTAATATTTAATTTCTTAATTAGAAATACCGAGATTATCCCAACAACAACTGCACTACCAATAACACCATACATATGAAAAGATTGAAAGCGAAACATTTCCTGAATACGATACCAACTAATAATTTCTGCTTTGATGAATACAATTCCAAACAATAAACCCACAATAAGGTATTTGATGTTGTGATACCACTTGTGTTTCAAATTACTTTCATTTATACAAACAGTATCTAATGAACGCGTTGCAAAATCTTTATTTTGATTTTCAATTTTCATGATTATTAATTTAAAGTGAAAGTATGTAAGGCAGTATAAAATTTGCCATAACTAATCCGCCAACGAAAAAAAAGAAAGTAGCAATTAGCGATGGTAATTGTAAGTTTGACAATCCCGAAATGGCATGACCACTAGTACAACCACCGGCATATCGGGAACCAAAACCTATCATAAAACCACCTACAACCATCATTAAAAATCCTTTAATTGTAAATAGATTTTCCCAGGAGAAAATTTCGGTTGGTAACATTCCATTAATATTTGTAATACCATAAGTGGCTAATTCTGTTCTTAAATCGGCACTAATGATTACAGGATTTGGATTGGATAATAAACTAAAAGCTATTGCACCACCAATTAGAATTCCGATAACAAAAAACATATTCCAAATTTCTTTTTTCCAGTCGTATTTAAAGAATGAAATGTTTGCAGGTAAACAAACTGCACAAGCGTGACGTAAATTGGCACTAATACCAAAGTTTTTGTTTCCTAAAATTAATAATGCTGGTACCGTAAGACCTACTAACGGACCAGCAATGTACCAAGTCCAAGGTTGTCTGATGAATTCTATAATTTCCATATCTCAAATTTTATAATGCAAATTTGAGCGATTTAAAAGACTTGTTTTGTAATTTTTGTCACATAGCAAAAAAAAAGTGCTTGATTTTTCAAACACTTTTCTCAGATTTTATTTTGATAAATTTACAGTTAACTATTGTTACTTCTGTAAAATTTTCAATTTTTGGTATTGCTATTTATATACTGTTCATGCAACCACTATATTTTATTTTCGACTTCCATTTTATGTTTCATTTTGTCTTAATTATTTTATATTTTTCATCATAAGAAACTATGTCTTGTAATGTTTTTGTCTCAATTTCAGATTTACTTACAATGATTATTTCAGAAAAATTAGTATTCATACTTACATTCAAAACATCATTAATTTCGAGAAACTTGTTAGAAATAGTATTCATACATCCACTGCAGGTGATGCCTTCAAAATGATACAAGTTGACTTGGTTTTGTTTATTTTTTTGAAATTCAAAAAACAATTCAGTATTGGCTCTTGCCGAAATTGAATTTGCTGCCAACGAAATAGAATTGAATACAAATGCTTCGTAAAATAATTGTTCATATTCTTTTAAACTTCCTCCAAATGGTGGACTTACATCAAATTTGCGATTAAAAAGCAAACCAATTAATTTCCCATAATCAGACAAAAGTTGGTGCATTTTCCAAACGTATTTTTGACGCATTGTTGGCGGCAATGCACAGAAAAAAGTTTGCTCAATAATATAATCGTAGTTGCCTTTATGCTCAAAGAAATCGCCTAAAATTACTTTGATATTTTTATTTCCTGCAAATTTTTCTTTTAGATTTTCTACCAAAGTTGGTGCAATGTCAATCACTGTAATATTTGTAAACCCTTGTTGCAATAAATATTCAGCTTCATAAGTATTGCCACAACCAGGAATAAGAATTTTTGCTTCTTTGTTTTCGATGGTATCAATATAATTTTTGATAGGTGGCGACACTTGTCCCAAATCCCAACCTGTTGCATTGGCTTGGTATTGGTTATCCCAATAGGTTTGATAAAGCGGTAAATCGCAAGTAACTACGCAACATTTTTCTTCACTCATAATATTCTAATTGATAATCTCCGATGTGTTTTTTGTTTTCCGAAATCGATTTTTTATGTTTGAAATAATTGGTAATTCCGAGTACAAAAATCACAAACGAAATGATAAAAAATACTGTTTCAATCACGAAACTATTTTCTATTTTTAGTAAATTTTTTAAACTCAAAGCAGCAATTAAAAAATACATTGCGGTTCGCAAAAATGTTAAAAAAGTAGACTGATTGGCTAATACTGTTCTTTGTAATGCCAATCGTTCTCTTAAAATTAAATCTTTGTTGATTGCTTTATCTTTCTTCATTTATTTTCTTCTAGGATTGATGTCAAAAGTCAAATACAACGAACAAAAACTAATAAATGATGTTAATATAAAAATTCCTGCTAACACACCAAGTATAATTGCTAATGTTCCATTTATTACATTTGTATAATACAAAACCCCAACAATTATCGCGAGAACAAAACGTATTGCTTTGTCAGCCATCCCCATATTTTTTTTCATATATGTAAAATTTATTTGTTATTGGCATATAACATTTTATCTGATTATTTATTTGTTTTATCTAATATTATTCTAATGATTTCTTCTTTAGATAAAACACCCGACTGTCTCCATAGTTGTTTTCCCTCTTTAAATAACATCATCGTTGGTACGCCTCGAACTTGATATTGTGAAGCCAATTCTTGGTTCTTATCCACATCAATTTTAATAATAGTGATGCGTTCGCCAAGATTGTCCTTTACCAGTTTCAATACTGGAGATAGCATTTGACAAGGACCGCACCAAGTGGCAAAAAAATCAACCAAAACTGGATTTTCTGAATTGATTATATCGTTGAATTTATTCATTTTCGTTTTTTTTGGAACTGAGCGAGCAGCCATCTCTACCACAACCAACGTTAAATATAGTGTTTACTTTTTTAGAATCTCATTTACATCTTGCCAAGTGCCACCATTAGTCACATTGGTAAACCCATTTTGCTCTAAAATAGCTTTGGCTTGACTGCTGCGGCTTCCGCTTCGGCAAAAGACAACAATTTTTTCTTTGCCTTTAAATTTTGCTAATTGATTTTCAATTTGATTTAGAGGAATGTTAACAGCTCCTTTTACACTTCCTTGCGCAAACTCGGCTGGCGTTCTGACATCTACATAAAAAAATTTGTTTTTTGTAGTTGGTTTTGCTTTTTGTGTTATTCCTTTTTTTATTGTCGGTTTTGTGTTTTGTGCACTAATTGTGTTGCTAATAAAAGTTAAGAATAAAAACAGAACACTAAGTTTTAATATATTTCGCATCTTTTACTTATTGATTACTACATTTACATCTTGCCAAGTGCCGCCATTGGTAACATTATTAAAACCTTTTTGTTCTAAAATTGTTTTGGCTTGATCGCTACGGTTACCACTTCGGCAAAAAACAACAATTTTTTCTTTTCCTTTGAATTTATCCAAGTTACAAGAAACTTGGTCTAAAGGTATGTTTGTTGAACCTTTTACATTATTTTCTACAAATTCGCCAGGAGAACGCACATCTACCAGAAACGCTCCTTCGTTTACTAAAGTTGCTAAATTCTCGTTATTACTTTCGCCAAATACTTTATTGAAAAATCCCATATCTTATTTATTTTATAATTATTAAATTATGCTTTTAAAACTTTACTTTGACATACAAAATCGGTTTTAGAAACAGTTGTCTTTGCTATAGCATTGTAACCGCCTTCAATTTCTGAGAAGTTTCTGTAACCACGGGCTTGCAATATTGATGCTGCCATCATAGAACGATAACCTCCTGCACAGTGCATGAAGAAATGTTCTTCGGGATTAATGTTTTTTAACCATTCGTTGATAGAAGCTAAAGGACGGCTGTATGCATCCTCGACGTGTTCTGCTTCGTACTCACTTTCTTTACGAACATCAATGACTTTGCTTTCGCCAATTTTGACTTCTTTTTCAAATTGATCAGCAGTAATTCTATTAACTATATCAATATCAAACCCTGCTCTAGCCCAAGCTTCAACCCCATTTTTTAGATGCCCGATTATGTTATCAAAACCAACACGAGTTAAACGTGTTACTGTTTCTTCTTCCATACCTATATCAGTAACCAATAAAATAGATTGTTTTACATCGCCTATTAAGGTCCCAACCCACGGAGCAAAATCACCATTGATACCAATATTTATAGATTGTGGAATAAATCCTTTAGCAAAATCTCCATTATTTCGAGTGTCTAAAATTAATGCGCCAGTTTCTTGGGCAACCTCTTCAAATTCGGTAGCGTTTATGGCTCTCATTCCGTTATTGAAAACAACATCAAAACTTTCAATTCCTTTTTTGTTCATTGCTACATTCATTCCAAAATAGGCTGGAGGTGGTAATAAACCATCAGTAACTTCTGTTATAAATTCTTTTTCGGTCATATTAGCACGCAGGGCATAATTGGTTGCTTTTTGGTCACCTATTGAACCTACAGTTTCACTACTCATATTTTTACCACAAGCAGAACCTGCACCGTGTGCTGGGTATACAATTACATCATCAGCCAAAGTCATTATTTTGTCTCTCAAAGAATGAAATAATAAACCAGCTAATTGTTCTTGAGTCATTGTAGCTGCTTTTTGTGCTAAATCAGGACGACCAACATCGCCTAAAAATAAGGTGTCACCAGAGAAAATATCATGGTCTCTGCCATCAGCATCAATTAATAAATAAGTGGTACTTTCCATAGTATGACCAGGTGTATGTAGTACTTTTATTTTTATGTTTCCGATTTCGAAAACTTGATTGTCTTTTGCAGAAATGAATTCAAATTCTGGAGAAGCGTTTGGGCCATACACGATGGATGCGCCAGTTTTTTTACTTAAATCTAAATGTCCTGAAACAAAATCAGCGTGAAAATGGGTTTCAAAAATGTATTTTAGTTTTACTCCATCTTTTTCTAACCTATCAATATAAGGTTGGGTTTCACGGAGCGGATCAATTATCACTGCTTCGGTATTAGAAGTAATATAGTATGCACCTTGTGCCAAACATCCTGTATATATTTGTTCAATTTTCATAATTTTTTATTATTAAATTATAACACGAATGCTATAAATGGTTTTTTTTTAAATTTTAGCAAAAACCTGTTTTTTATTAATTTAGAAATAATTCTTTTGTAATAATATAAACACCCATAAATAGGACGAACCAACCAAAAGCAGGTTTTAATTTTGCGCCATCAACTTTTTTAGATAATGCTGTACCAATAAATATTCCGATAATAGCAAAACCAGAAACTGTAAATAGAAATTGCCAGTTGATAACAGTATCACCACTTTCTCCAAAGAAACCTATTAATGACTTTGCTGCAATGATAATTAATGAAGTTCCAATAGCTTCTTTCATAGATAGTTTGCTCAAAATTACTAATGCAGGAATAATTAAAAATCCGCCACCAGCTCCAACTAATCCTGTAAGAATTCCAACAACCACTCCTTCAATTAATATTAATGAATAATTAAATTTTGGTTCTTCTTCTGTGCCATTAATATTAGTTTTTTTGTCCTTTTTTATCATACTATATGATGCTGCAATCATTAAAATTGCAAAAAGAAGCATCATCAAAATACTTTTGGTAACAATAAAATCACCTGTTTTAAAAACTTCTGTTGGTATTGCAGGAACAATCAGAGCACGAGTTGTAAAAACTGCAATAATAGATGGAATACCAAAAATGATAGCTGTTTTAATATTAACCAAACCTTTTTTAAAATAACTAACAGATCCAATTCCGCTCGTTAAGCCAACAATAAATAATGAATAAGATGTTGCTGTAATTGGCTCGATAGCCATTAAATAAACTAGAACAGGTACAGTTAATATTGAACCACCGCCACCAATTAATCCCAATGCTACGCCAACAAGTATTGATGCGAAATAACCAACATATTCCATAATTGTAAAATTTTATACTGCAAATATTGGCAGTTTATATTTCACAATTTGTAACTTTTATCACAGAAGTATTTTATTTTAAAAACTCGATATGATTTCTATGTAATTTTAGCGATCCAAGCTGTTCTAATTTTTTGAGTAATCGAGATATTACTTCTCGTGAAGTATTTAATTCAGTAGCAATTTCTTGATGGGATATTTTCAGATCATTACAGTCACAAGCTTCTCTGTGACGTTTTAAATAAAACCTTAATCGTTCATCCATTGCTCTAAACGCAATACTATCTACTACTTCCAAGACTTCTTCAAAGCGACTTCGGTAAGTATCTATAACAAACTCATACCAACTACGATGTTCCATCATCCATTTATCCATAAGTGGTAACGGAATCATAAGTAATTCTGCATCTTCTACAACTTTAGCCATAATTTGACTTTGTTCATTTTTTGTGGCGCAAATCATAGAAATTGCACAAGCTTGTCCAGGTTGTAAATAATACATAAAAAACTCTCCTCCGTCATCGTTTTCACGATAAATTTTTATTTTACCAGACAAAACTAAAACTGTATTTTTTATATATTGACCAGTTCGCATTATAACATTCCCAGCAATAAAAGATTGATTAACTGCTTTGGAATTAATATCTTCAACTAGTATATTTGAAAATGACGGGAAATTTTTTTTAATATTTAGGTTCATTTTATACAGTTTAATACTAAATAGGATTTGTTATAATCATTCGATGACAAACAAAATTAGTTAAATTTCTAAAGGCAAAAATTAATTAATGGTAAACTTTTCAATTATATTAATCTCAGATGTTAGCAAACATGTAATTTTTTTGTTTAGAAGTTTTAGTATTTATAAACAATATTAACTGATAATATGCTAGGAAATACACAAACTCATGCCTATACATTGATTTTTAAAATTATAATTTAACACCAAATAAGTAACCCACAAATGCAGATAAGCCCATAGCAATTGTACCCCAAATTGTAATACGTAAAATGGCTTTTTTAACACTTGAACCTCCTGTTTTTGCAGCAGTTGTTCCCAGAATAATTAGAAAAATAATGGTAAATCCATAAAGCCAATATTCCATTCCCTTTACTGGTGCAAAAAGTATTACTAAAAGTGGTAATAGGCCTCCGACTGTAAATGCAGTACCCGATGCAATTGCTGCTTGCAATGGGTTTGCTTGAGTTATGTCATTTATTCCCAATTCATCTCTAATATGAGCTGCCAACGCATCTTTTTCTGTTAATTCAATTGCAACTTGAAGTGCAGTTTCTTTTTTTAATCCTCTTCGTTCATAAATTTGAGCTAATATGTTTAACTCTTCCTCAGGCATTTCTTTAAGCTCCTGTTTCTCTCGTTCAATGTCTGCTTTTTCAGTATCTGTCTGCGAACTTACTGAAACATACTCTCCCGCAGCCATAGATAATGCACCTGCGACAAGTCCAGCGATTGTTGCTAAAACAATAGGTTCTCTTGTTGAACTTGCAGCAGCTACCCCGATTGCTAGGCTTGAAATGGAAATTATCCCATCATTTGCACCTAAAACTGCCGCTCTTAACCAATTACTTTTGTGTATGTAGTGATTGTCTAAATAATTATCAATTGTTTTCATTCTAACTTTTTTAATATAAAATTATTAATTTTTTTTTATTCTTCAATATTCTTCATTTTCATTAAAAGTGTGTAAGTGGATATTCAAATAAAAACTACACATTAAGTTAAGCTACATTTATGTAATTAATTTGATTGTTAAATTCTTCAATAGTTGCATAATTCAAAGCAGAATGTCTTCTTTTTCTGTTATACTAAATTTCAATGAATTCAATGATTTTTAGCTTTATTTGTTCTTTAGAAATAAGTTTATTACCATAAATTAATTCAGTTTTCAAGGATTTAAAAAAGCTTTCCGCTATAGCATTATACCAACAGTTTCCTTTTCGACTCATACTTCGGGTTGTTTTTTTATAAGAATCAAGGACTTTCACAAACTTTTTTGCTAGCGTATTGAACACCTCTATCAGAATGAAAAATTAAACCTTTTTCAATATTTCGATTTTTAACTGCCATTTTCCATGCTCTAAGCGTAATTTCCTCAGTACTCATCCCCTCGCTCAAACTCCAGCCTATAATTTTGCGGTCGTATAAATCCATAATGGTTGTCAGGTATATAAATCTGTCTTTGGTTTGGAATTAAGTAATATCCGAAACCCAAGCTTTTGAAGGTGTTTATACAACAAACTCTCTGTTTAAGATGTTGTCGACAATTAGATAGTTATGATTTGAGTTGGTTTTTACCTTGAACTTCTTACTTTGTTTACTGCGTATTTCCAGCTGCTTCATATAATTTGCCACGGTAATTGCCTCGCCTATTCGCTATCGCTGGGTTCTTGAAATTTTATATCCAAAACTCTGAAGTTGTGATGTTATTCTAGAACTTCCATATCGTTGCTTGGATTCAAAATAAATCAATGTTATCTTTTCTTTTATAGTAATTTTTAGTTGGTGTTGTACAGTGGATTTTTTTTTCCATCGGTAGTAACTACCAGTACTTACTTGTAGCACTTTGCACATTTTTTCAATCGAAAATAGCTGTTCATTGTTTTTAATAAAGCTATATATCATCAACCACTCTTGGAAAAAATGCCGATTGCTTTTTTTAATATATCTCGCTCTAACTCGGCATCTTTGAGTCTTTTTTCCAGTTCATGGATTTTTTCTTGCTCGGGAGTTAGTTTTAAATTTCCTTTTCCAGGAAAACTTCCCTCTCCAAACTCCGCGAACTCTTTTCTCCATTTATACAACTTTGGAGCTGTTATTCCCAACTCTCCGGAAAGTTCTGATATATTTTTTCTATCGTAACTCAATTTGACAGCTTTCTCTTTAAAAGCTTTTTCATAAATTTAGCGAACTTGTTTCATAGGTTAAAATTAAGATTATTTCTTAACTTCCTGTGATGGCTAAGTTAGCATGTCCAACCAAAAATAGTCAACCTAATTCAGGAAGGGACAAGAAATAAGAAAAAAAAGAGACCCATGTTTGTGGATCTTCTTATTTTTTTTCCTACACTTCTTCCGTTGTAATAAAGTTCATTAACAAGCTAGGCAATACAATCAACAACAACGGTAATGCAATTAAAAAACCTCCAATAACAGCAATAGCAAGAGGTTGGTGTAATTCAGATCCTGTACCAATTCCAATAGCTAATGGTAATAAAGCAATAATTGCTCCTAAAGCAGTCATTAGCTTTGGACGTAAACGTGTAGAAATTGCAAATACTATAGATTGTTTTTTATTTTTAGTTACTTGGTAAGTCTCATTAAATTGGAGATAGGTAAAAATAGCATTTTCACTAATAATACCAACTATCATAATTAAACCAGTATAACTTCCCACATTCAAAGGTGTATGGGTAATAAAAAGTAATAAATAACTTCCTGAAATTCCTAAAACTGAAATAAAAATAATTATTAATGCAACCCTTAAGTTTCTAAATAAGAATAACAAAATACCAAAAACTAATAGGGAAGAAGCAAATAAGATAAGCAAAAGTTCTTTAAAAGATTGTTGTTGATCCTTATATGCTCCAGCATAATCAATATAATAACCAGTAGGTAGTACTACTTTACTTGAAACTTCTTGCTTAATTTGGTTCATTACTGTACCTAAATCTTTATTATTTAATCGACCTGTAACAACACACATCATTTGTAGATTTTCTCTTTCAACTTGAGCAATACCTTTTGAAATAGTAATATCAACTAAATTAGTGATAGGAATGGTTTTTCCATTAGGTAAAAAAAGATACGATTTTCTAATATCTTCTAAATTTCGATTTTGCGTATTTGGATAAATTAATCGAATAGGAACTACTTTGTCTAATTCTAATATGGAACCAATAACATTTCCTTCTAATAACGTTTGCAATTGAAACTGAAGATTAGTTGGTGTTATTCCGTATAAAGAAAGTTGTTTGTAATTAGGTTGAATACTTATAGATGGTCCAGCATAAACAATACCATCAAAAACATCAGCAGTACCTTCAATTTTCTCAACTATTTTTGCGACTTCACCCGCTATTTTTTGCAATTCTTTTTGATTGTTACCAAAGACTTTCACTTCAATAGGAGAAACAGAACTCATTAAATCTCCTAACATATCTCCAATAACTTGACCAAAATCTATTCGCAAAGCAGGTTGTGAAGTTTCTACTTTGTGTCTAATTTCATCAATAACATCATTACTAGTTTTGCTTCTATCTTTTTTCAATTGAATCAAATAGTCACCTCTGTTAGGTTCGGTAATAAAGAATCCCATTTGAGTCCCTGTTCTTCTGCTATAAGCTTCAACTTCTGGAACATTTTGAATAATCTTTTCTACCTCTACTAAAATTCTATCCGTTTCTTCTAAAGAAGTTCCTGGTGGAGATTCATAATCTAAAATAATACTTCCTTCATCCATTTCTGGTAAAAAACCAGTTTCTAATCGAGGAACTATAATAAATATTGAAATAAGTAATACCAAGCAAAAGCCAAAACTAATAAAGGGTCTTTCAACAAAATAACCTACCCAATTTTGAGTCTTTACATCATGATGAGCTTCAACTTTAGTTATTCCTTTATTTTTAGATTGTTTTTGAGTCAACAATAAATAAACTACGGGCAATAGTATCCAAGTAACTAAAAAAGAACAGATTAAAGTAATAATCATAGTATCTGTTAGCACTTTAAAATAAGCACCTGCAACACCACTCATTAAAACAAAAGGCAGAAAGATAACAATCGTACTCAACGATGAGCCAACCATAGCAGGAAAAAGATAGTATATTGCTTTTTTTACTAATGTAACAGTTTCTTCATCGGGATGTTCTTCATGTGTACGATGAATCTGTTCTACAATCACAATGGCATCATCGATAATTAATCCTAAAGCTGCCGCAATTGCACCTAAAGTCATAATATTAAAGGTTTGTCCCGTGTAATATAATACTAGTAAGGTTAAACATAAAGTAACCGGAATCACAATTAAAATGGTAGCACTTGCTTTTACTGATTTTAGAAAAATTATAGCAACGATTATAGCTAAAAATAAGCCAATTAATAAGCTATCTGTTACACTTTTTACTGCATCATTTACAAAAGTGGATTGCTCATAATAAGGGGTTATTTTTACGTCTTTTGGAATGATTTTTCGTAATTCTTGCAACTTTAATTCCATGTCTGTTGACATCGTTATTAAATTAGCGTTTGGTTGTTTTATTACTGCAATTAATACACTTTCTTTACCATTGGCATTAACTTTAATGTATTCTTTTGCTTCTTCAATAGCTATAGTTGCAATGTTTTTTAAAGTAATTATTCCTTTTCCTTTATTGCTAACTACCAAATTTTCAATATCCGATTTATTCGTTATTTGAGAATCTGTTAAGGTTAAGTATAGATAACGATTATCTGCTAAATAACCATTAGAAGTGATAAAATTAGTTTGACTCAAAACTTGTGAAACGGCATCAGGTGTAATTCCGTAGGCAGTCATTTTATTTTGGTCTAATTCAATCCAGTATTCTTTTTCTTTTCCACCTATTACTCGTACTTCACTAACTCCTTCTACTTGTGAGAAGAAAGGTTTCATTACATAATTGGCTATTTTTTTAACTTCAATAGGTGTTCGGTTTTTACTTTCAATGGCATAACCAATTACAGGAAGAATAGAAGGATTCATCTTTTCTACTGTAATCTGAATGGATGGTGGTAAATTAGTACGAATTTGATTAATTCTAGATTCTATTTGTTGTTTACTGACATCTAAATCTGAATTCCAATCCATAAAAGCGGATATTTCACAGCTTCCTCTACTAGTTGTGCTTCTAACAATTTTTAGGTTAGGTATTTTTTTAATGGCGTTTTCAAGAGGTTTTGTAGCCGTAATCATCATTTTATCAACGGGTTGTTGACCTGCATCTGCAATGACTTTTATTTTTGGAAAGGTTATTTCAGGAAATAAACTGGTTTGCATTTTAGAGTATGTAAAAACACCTCCAATTAAAATCAAGAAAATAAGGGTACTTAAACCACTTTTATATTTTACAAAAAAGTTCTTCATTATTTAAGCGTTTTAATGATTTTTACTTTTAATGTATCTCCAACACCATAATTACCAGAGGTTAAAAATTGATCTTTCAAGTCAAATTTAGGTGCGATTATTTCTGTTCTTTCTTGATTTTTTATACCAATTTGAACAGGAATTTTTATAGCAGTAGAATCATTTATTAATTTCATCGTCCAAAAATTAGTTTCAATTTCATCACTTAAAATGGCCGTTTTAGGCAAAGAAATTAAGGAAGCTTTTTGAGATTTGGGGACACGAACCGAAACAATTAAATTTTCAGGTAAGTTTTCTTTAGTATCTATTTTTAAAAATACACTTTGCATTTGAGAACTAACATCAACTGAAGGAATAAATTGTTTTACAGTTGAGCTTATAACTCTTCCATCTGGCAAATAAACAGACAAAGAACTTTTTAAATTGATATACTTTTTTAATTCAAAGGGAACATTAATTATTACTCCATAACTCCCTAAATCATTTATAATAGCCAACACATCACCTTCTTGTACATAGTTTCCTTTTTCAATATTCATAGCAGTTATATAGCCATTACTGCTAGATTGTACGGCAACTGCTTTTCCAAAATGTAAATTTGGATCTAATTTATTTACATCATTTCCTAAGGCAAGTGCTTCTTTAGTTTTTATGGTAAATAAAGTTTTACCTCTATTAATTAAATCATTTGTTTTTATAGATACTGATGTAATATAACCCGTAATATTTGATTTAACAGGAGTCTTTGTGATATAAGAAACGGTACCAGAAACTTCTTCAAAATCGTCGATACTTGTAGTGTCTATGTGAGTTACTGTAACAGCCACAATAACTTTTTGTTCTTTACTATTTGTTTCTTGTTTTTTACAAGAATTAAAAACGAGTATAAACAAAAGAAAACAAGCGTTTAAAAGTATTTTATTTTTCATTGGTATTCCAGTAATTAAATTCATTGATTAGAAGTAATCTGTTGGTATTGTTTTGAGCAATAGTATTATGAATAGTAATGGAATTGTTTAAAGCTAAAACATAATCCATAATAATTGCATTTCCTGAAACTAGTAATTTAGTAAAGGCTGTAATTAAAGTTTCATTGATTTTTAACTGTTTTTCTAATTTTTGAAGCAGTAATTCATTTTGATTAATCTTTATAATCAGTTGTTCTTGTTGTTGCTTATACTGTCTTTCAAATTGACTTTTGTATGCAATGTTTGTTTTTTGAGCTAAATCATTTTTACTAATTTGTAATTTTCTTTGATGACCATCATAGAATGGAATAGAAAAATTAAACCCAAAACTATATCCAAAATTTTTATATGGGTGAACCGTTAATGTAGAATTATAACCCGCATCTGCTAACAAGGATAAAGAAGGTTTATAGGTGTTAGCAATATTTTTTCTTTGATTTTGAATACTTAAACTATCAATTTTATATTGATTATTAAAAATGGATTCGTCAGCTGTAATCAATTGATTTAATTCAAGTTTGGATTCCAATAATTCAACACTTTCCCTTTCGTTAGTACCACATAAATAATTTAGAACAGCTAAATCATTTACAAATTGTTGTTTCGTTTGAAGAGTAATTAAATCTTGTTGCGAAACTGTAGAGAGAAAAAGTAGATAATCCGTTTGTTTATAAATGGATTTCTGTGTTAGTTTTTTTAATATTTCTAACTCATTATTTAATAAATCAAGTTGTTGTTGTAAAAACACTAATTGTTTATGGTCTGAATAGGTAACAATATATTGCAATTGAACAGCTTTTTTAATATCATTAATTGTAATTCTTTTATTAAAACTCATCTTGTCTTTCAACAAGGTTAAAGATCGTAATTGATTGTTTTTTTGTTCTTTACCAAATATTTTTTGAGAAAAACTAACCAGTCCACTTACAGTTTGACCATTACTTAAAGCAGTATCATATCCAAAATTATTAATTACTGGTGCGTAATTAGTAAATAAATTAGCGTTAAGTTGCGGTTTTAAATTAGCTTTATAAACTAAACTATCAATAGATATTGCACTAGTTTGATTATTCAAATCTTCTAGTAAAGCTGAATTTAAAACTGCTTTTTCAATAAAAAAGTGCACGTCTCTTTGCTGTGAAAAAGATAAAAGTGGTACAAGTAAAAAAACTATTTTTTTTATTAAACTCATGTGATTATTTACTGTTTTATTTTTTTTTTTAAAATGCTTGACCAATTCCTATATAAAACAATCCATCTTCTTTTGATTTTCCATAATCAAATGATAGAATAGTTGACTGATTCCATGCAATTCGTAAACCAGCACCATAAGAAAATTTTATTTTTGTAAAATTCAAATCTTGCCAACGATCTCTAACAGTTCCTGCATCGAAAAAAGGAGCTACACCAAAAGCAAATCTTTGTTTTCCTAATTTAGCTTCTAAAAAGCGATATCTTAATTCTAAATTTGTAAACCACATTGAACGTGCTAAAAATCGATTAGCTCTATAGCCTCGTAAGGATTGTTTTCCTCCCAAAGCGTTAATGCTTCCATCAGGACTCCACTGATCTTGAAATTCAAAAAAAGGAGCTTCTGAACCAAAAATAGTTCCAACCCCAATTCTACTGGCAACAACCGTTCTTTTTCCAAAAGGTAATTTCCAAAAACCTTTACCTTGTAGAAATAGTTTATTAAAGTTAAATTTCGAACCTATTAAATTACTTGAATATTCGTTGGCTATTTCAAAATAATAACCTTTTGTGGGGTCCGGTTCAAAATCTCTAGTATCAAAAATAAGAGCTGTTTGAAGTATAGAAATCCAACCACCTTCTAGTCCAGATATTTTTTCTTCTTCAAAGTCTCTTCTTAAAAGTGAAAACCCATTAGGAGCTGTAGTTTCTTCTCCTGTTATTGGATTTATAGCTTCAGCTTCTTCTCCTTCAAATGTTTTATAACTTAAATGTTGAATTTCATAGCCACCCATTACTCTCCATTTTCCATTTCCAAGTGCATAATCTGCTTTAAGATTAAGCATGTATTCTGTTTCTCTAAATCTATTTGACAAGGCATCTACTACAAAGGATGCTTCTCCAACTTCTCCAGGACGCAATATTTTTCTAGCGTTGTCATATTCAGCATATGTGCTATATGTTGTTCCTCCTTCTGGTGTAGAAGGTAATCGCAATTGACCAAGAGTTGCATCTTTGAGACCAAAATACAAATTTGTTGGATTTTGTTGGGCTTTAAAATCGACTTTAAAACGCCATCTGGTACCTTTGTAGTAAGGAATATCTAAAGACATCACAAGTTCTCTCGCGTTAGAAGTATAATAGGCAGCATTAACTTTTAATTTTGCTAAATAGGGTGTGTAGGGAAATAACTGATTGTTTCTTTGCCCATTCCAATAAACATTAGAACGTACTCCAAAACCAAAGCCTGTTACTGGATCCGATGAGAAATCTGGAATACCTGTAAAAAAGGTACCTTCATTTTTTTTTAATAAATCATCATTAGACATTCTTTTAGACTTCACAAAAGATAGTGTGTCTTTTTCTTGTGCCTCTAAAAAGGGCATGCTTGCAATTGTAAATAAGAAATAGTAAATTAACTTTTTTTTCATTTTAATTATATTTTAAATCGCATTAAACTATTGTAAATTAATAATTTAATGCGATTTTAGTATTTATTTTTTAAATTAATCTACTTGAACGATTTTCAAAAAACTACCATTAGCATCAAAAAGTAAGTCACTGTTTTTGCCATCAATTTTTATTTCAGCTTCATACGTAACTACATTTGTAGAATCAGTGATTTTTGCAGTTTCTTTTATTTTACTTTTTGGATAATTAGTTTTTAAGTAAGTCAATGCTGATGTTGGTAATTCAGATTCAGTAATTTCAATTTCAGTGGCTAACTTGTTACCGTTTTTATCATAATCAGCTGAAGCCTCTTTTCCATTTAATTTAAATTCTGCCTCAAAGCCATCTTCTTCAATATCCCAATCTACTTTTGTATTTGGATATTCTTTTGCAAAGGCTTCGGTTACCATTTTTGGAACTTCTTTGTTTTCTTTAGATTGTGCACAACCAACTGAGCTTATAGCTATTGCAGTTAATAAAATTACTTTTTTCATGATTATAAGTTTTAAATTATAATGTAAAAGTCATGCAGAAATCTATTTAAAATCTATGCTAATTGATTTAATGTAAAAACGTGCAATTTGTTTTCATAAGAATAAGAAATGTTAATATTGTAAACTTCAGCTATTTCTTTTACTATAGACAAACCTAACCCAATTGAATTGGGATTGTTAGATTGTTTCTCAAAGCGTTCAAATATTAGATGACTATTTAATGGAATTTGAATACCTGTATTACTTATACAAATACTGTTATTTTTAATAGAAATAATTATTGAACCATTTTCAACATTATGACGAATAGCATTTTGCATTAAATTATTAAATAAAATATAGCATAGTTCATAGTTTATTTTAAAGTATAATTCTTCGGAATCTTCAAGGTTAAATTTTATATTTTTATCCAAAATAAAATCTTCGTTCAAAGCTTTACATTTATCTATTAAAGAAAGAAGTAATACATTGTCTGAATGCTGATATTGTCTGTTTTCTATTTTAGAAAGTAATAATAATGATTTATTAATTCTACTTAATCGAATCGTTGCATCATCAATAGATATTAATGTTTTAAGTGTATCTAAATCTAAATCCTTATTCTGTAACAAAATATCTATTTTCCCTTTTATAATAGCAAATGGAGTTTGAAATTCATGAGAAGCATTTTCAGCAAATTTCTTTTGATTGTGATAATCACTAACCATTTTTGAAGTCATTTGATTCATCGAAGAATTTAATTCTTCAAATTCAGTTATATCGCTTGATTCAAGTTTTATAATTGCTGTTGTTGTAACATTGAAGTTTTTTATATAGTCTAATGTAAACCAAAAAGGCTGCCATAATTTCTTTGAAATTTTTATATTAATAAAATATATAATAGAAAAAAGCAACAACACTATAGCAACAAAATTAATCAAAACAACTTCCATTAATTCATCAAATTCAATAGTGCTTTTTAAAACTTTTATTTTATAGTTTTTTCCGTTTATTATTGAATTTACTTCTAATACTTTATATGCAATATCTTCTTTTAAATGCTTTGAAAAAATTAATGTGTCCTCTATTTTTTGATTTATAATTTTATTTTTTTCAATTTCTTTTATAAAGACTTCGTTATTAGATTCAAGGATGCTTATTACTGAAACGTCTTCATTTTTAATGTAATTTTCAACAACCTCAACTCTTTGTTGTAATAATGATTCATTACTTTCTCCTATTTCATTTAGTAGAAAAAAATAGAATAATATGGTAGTCAATATTAATACTGGAATAGTATATAAAATATAGTAATAACTTGTTTTTGTCAATAATTTCATTGTTCTGTATTAAAGGTGTAGCCAATTCCATATAAAGACTGAATATAATCTGAAGAACCTGCAGCTATTAATTTTTTTCTTAAGTTTTTTACATGGTTATAAATAAAATCAAAATTATCAAATTGATCGGCATTATCACCCCATAAATGTTCCACCAAGGCACTTTTTTGCACAACCCTATTTTTATTGCCAATAAAATAGATTAAGAGATCAAATTCTTTAGCAGTAAGGTTTATTATTGAATCATGAATTAGAGTTTTTCTTTCATCTGGATAAATAGTAATTTCATTAATTGTAATTACATCCACTCCATCATATACATTTCGTCTTATTAAAGACTTTACACGAGCATTAAGTTCGGCTAAATAAAATGGTTTTGGTAAATAATCATCAGCGCCAAGATTCAATCCATCTATTTTATCATCTAATGAGTTTTTTGCAGATATAACAATTATACCCGTTTTTGGTCTCGTCTTTTTTATAGCTTTTATCAACTCTAATCCGTTTCCATTAGGTAAAGTAATATCCAGTAAAATACAATCATACTCATACAATTGTATTTTCTCAAAAGCAATCTCAAAATCATTGGCTACTTCTACTTTAAACTTTTCAAGTTCTAAATAGTGCACAATGCTTTTTTGCATTTCTGGTTCATCTTCAATAAGTAAGATTTTCATTAAATTTAAGTATTAGAAAAGTAATATTAATTAAAATTAGAAAGCAAATCTATCCTAATTCTATGGTTGAACAACAAAATACAGTTTTACTACAGATTTCAATTAGTTATTTACAACTTAAACTCCAGCAAATGAACAAAAATGTTATTACTAATTTTGAAAAACTTAAACTATCACTATTCTTTATCCCTTTTTGTTTATTAGTGATGATTTCCATATTTTTATATGTTAATCATTCTTTGAACGTTAGTAATTATGTGAAAATTCAAAAGGATGTTTTCTATGATATGAATAATTTCTTAGGACAGTACCCAAATTTCGAATATAACCTTACGCAAATAGGAGATGCATCAATATTTCTATCATTTATCATTTTTTTAATTTTATATACCCCAAAAATATGGGAGTCGTTACTTACAGCTTCATTGGCTTCACTTATATTTTCATTTACTCTAAAAAGAATTTTCAGTGTACCAAGACCTGCTCAAGTATTTGATAACAATACATTTATAATCACGGGTAAAGCAATTGTTGGCAATACGAGCTTACCATCTGGTCATGCTTTAACAATGGTGACGATACTAACAGTATTAATGTACGGATTTATGCCAAAAAGTAAAATAAATAGAATTTTCTATAAAATCATGTTTTTACTTATTGCATTAGTACTTATATCGACAAGAGTTGGGGTAGGGGCTCATTATCCTCTTGATGTACTGATAGGTGGGATTATTGGTTATATTTGTGGCCTCATAGGTATTTTTGGTAGTAGAAAATATGAAATATGGACTTGGATCGGCAATAAAAAATTCTGTCCTCTTTTTATGGTACTAATTATTGGTTGTAGTATCACGTTAATAATCAAAATCATAAATCAAAATTTCATAATTTACTATTTGGCATTGCTAGCTTTAATTGTATCACTTTATAAATTCATTCATGTTTACACTAAAAAATAATATTAAAATATCTCATTTTGTTTTATTAATGAGTGTTTTTAACTTTTTATTCTTTCATTATCCTTTTTTTAAATTTGTCGCTAATAATCTCGATTATAATAGTTTAAGTGGTATTTCAATTGTAATAAGTTTAATTATTTTAATGTTAACTCTTAACGCTTTTGTTTTTTTTCTGTTTTTTTTTCTGTCTCGTTTTTTGGGAAAATTCATATTGGTATTATTCTTTCTAATTAACGCAATTGCTGTTTACTTTGTAAATACATACGGAGTGATAATAGATGAAAGCATGATCGGTAATGTATTCAATACCAATTATGATGAATCAAGTAGTTTTTTTTCAATAAAATTAGTACTTCATATAGTGCTATTTGGAATCATTCCAAGCATATATATAATTAAAGTAAAAATAATTAATGTAACAGTAAAGAAATTCTCAATCATTTCTTCACTTACCTTACTGTTTGTTTTATTTTTAGTGTTGGTAAATGCTAGCAATTGGCTTTGGATTGATAAAAATTCCAAAACGTTAGGTGGTCTTGCGATGCCTTGGTCTTATGCTGTCAATACTTCACTTTTATATATTCATGAGAATAAAAAAAATGAAAAAGAAATTTTATTGCCAAATGCTACAATTAAAAATAACCAAAAATCAGTGGTAGTATTAGTTATAGGAGAATCTGCAAGAAGTCAAAATTTTTCTTTGTATGGTTACAAGAAAAATACAAATCCGCTACTTTCTAAAATAGATAATGTATTTCATTTTGATGCTACTTCTGATGCTACATATACGACAGCTGGTGTGAAAAGTATTTTGGAACATGAAAATACAGATGATTTATATGAAATTTTGCCCAATTATTTATACAGAAATAATGTTGAAGTAGTTTGGAGAACGACAAACTGGGGAGAACCACCATTACACATTAAAAATTTTCAAAGTAGAGATTATCTTAAGACAAATTGTCAAGGTGATGGATGTAATTATGATGAAGTGCTTTTAAGTGGATTAAAAGAACAAATTTTAGCTAGTAAAAAGAATAAAATTCTGATTGTATTGCATACAAGCACAAGTCATGGACCTACATATAGCAAAAAATACCCCTCTAAATTTGAAAACTTTAGACCCGTATGTAATAGTGTTGAATTAGGAAATTGTTCTCAAACAGAATTGATAAATGCTTATGACAATACTATAGTTTATACCGATTATATTTTATCTAATGTTATTAATAATTTAAAGCAACTAAAAGAGTATAAAAGCACAATGCTTTTTGTATCCGATCATGGTGAGTCTTTGGGTGAAAAAAATCTATATATGCACGGCATACCTATAAGTATTGCCCCTAAAGAACAATATAAAATTCCCTTTATAGTATGGTTATCTGATAATAGTTCAAGGAAATTAAAACCTAATAAAACATTAAATCAAAACTATGTATTTCATAGTGTCTTAAATTTTTTAAACATAGAAAGTCCTATTTATAATGAGGATATGAATATTTTCAAAGAGTAAAATATATAACAGAATTTAAAATTATAAAAGGCGATACAAAGGTTACACTACGATAGTTGCAGTGCCTCAATCAATCCAGATGTGTTTTACTACAAAGTATCCAAATGAATTTTAAAACAAGGGAAAGTTATTAAGTAAGCTGTATTTAATTATAGATTGATACTGTAACAAATGTTTTCATATTGGATATAATCCTGGCAGTAACTAACACAATTACATTAACGTTAAGCTAATTTAATTTTAATAAAAATCTTCTTTTATATTTTCAGAAAAAAGGAAATTTCTAAAATCCAAAACAAAACCAGTACACACAAGAACAACAAAACGTGCAATTCAAAAAGATGATTCATTAAGTTTGACATTTTCTTTTTTTTAATTTTAATACTGATGTTTTTTTTTATGTTGTATACTTTTTTCTAGTACATAATTTAGTAATTGTTCCTAGAGTAAATTTGTTAAAAAAAGTATTTTATGAATTCAGATTATGTCAAAGAAAAATATGAAAATAAGAACGTCACTAGAAGATTGATAAAGGAATTAAACATATATTTCGAAAAAAAAAGATTGTTTAATCCAAATTGACGGAAAAAATTTAAGTATAAATGTAGAATGAATTCACATATAAATACTAGAAAAAAGTTTAACAATAATAAATTAATAAATATGCATAGTAGAATCCTATTAATAGCATTTTTTATTACCCACACTATCTTTTCACAGCAAATACAAAAAGATTCTGTAGTTGTAAAAAAAATTTCTTACAAAGAACTAATCATACCAACGATACTTATTGGCTATGGTGTTGTTGGTATTGAAAGTGATGGATTAAAATTCGTCAATTCTGGAATAAAGGAAGAAGTAAACGAGAACATTGATAAAAAAATCACAATTGATGATTTCTCTCAATATGCTCCAGCACTATCCGTCTATGTATTGAATGCTTCAGGCATAAAAGGAAAACATAATTTTAAAGACAGAACGATCATACTAGGAACTTCTTATTTGTTAATGTCGGCTACTGTACTTAGTTTAAAATCAATTACTAAAATAGAAAGACCCGATGGTTCAGCTTTAAATTCCTTTCCTTCAGGGCATACAGCTACTGCTTTTGCAGGTGCGGAGTTCCTTTGGCAAGAATATAAAGATGTCTCAATATGGTATGGAATTTCAGGATATATAATTGCTACAGGAACAGGAGCATTCAGAATTTATAATGACAAACATTGGCTGACAGATGTTGTTGCAGGTGCCGGAATAGGAATTTTAAGCACTAAAATAGCCTATTGGATTAATCCGTTTATTCAAAAGAAAATATTCAATTCAAAAGAGAAAAATAGTATGTCAGCTATTGCGCCTTTTTATAATGGTAAACAATTAGGTATTGGGCTTATAAAAACTTTCTAACACAAAAGACATCAGTAACGGTTTCAGGTACTACAGCTTAAAAATATAAAACTATTGCTAATGTAAGAAAAGTCTTGTTGTATAAATAATTCTTGTTGTGGAGAAGGAAAAACACCTCCAAAAAAAACATAAATATTTTAAAGAGCGTCCCTATTATGGGACGCTTCTTATTTATATCAGATTTAAAACTTCATTCGCTGTATTCTAACCGCATTTAAAATGGCTAATAAAGCTACGCCAACATCTGCAAAAACGGCTTCCCACATAGTAGCTAATCCTCCTGCTCCAAGAATTAAAACTATTCCTTTTACCGCAAATGCCAAAGTGATGTTTTGCCACACTATTTTCTTAGTTTGTTTTCCAATGTTTATAGCTGTGAATATTTTATAAAGTTGGTCGTTTTGAATAACAATGTCAGCAGTTTCAATTGTTGCATCACTTCCTAAACCCCCCATTGCTATTCCGGCATCGGCGAGGGCAACTACAGGCGCATCGTTTACACCATCACCAACAAATGCAATTTTTAGGTTTTGTAATTTTAATTCCTCCACTTTTTCGACCTTGTTTTCCGGTAATAAATCACCATAAGCTTGGTCAATGTTTAATTCTTTAGCCACTGCATCTACAACGGCTTGTTTATCGCCCGAAAGCATTACGGTTTTTACGTTTATTTTGTGTAAACTCTGGATCGCTTCTTTGGCATCTTCTTTGATTTCATCGGCAATCAGAAAATATCCTGCATATTTTTGATTGATTGCAATAACGATAATCGTAAATGGTGTAGTATCGATTTCGACATCATAACTGATGTTGAATTTTTTCATAAGCTTTACATTTCCTGCCAAAATTTCTTTTCCGTCCACTTTTCCTTTTAGTCCATGACCTGCAATTTCTTCTACGTCAGTAACGGTTGCATTTTTTTCGGTTCCTTTAGCATATTCGATAATTGCCGTTCCAACGAGATGGGTTGATTTGGTTTCGAGTGCAGCTGTATATTTTACTAAGTCGGCTTCGGAAATATCCACAGCAACCACTTTTTGTACTTTGAAAACACCTTTAGTCAGCGTTCCTGTTTTGTCCATAACCACTACTTCGATGGCTGCCATTAAATCTAGAAAATTGGATCCTTTAAACAAAATCCCGTTTTTACTTGCAGCGCCAATGCCCCCAAAATAGCCTAATGGAATTGAAATAACCAATGCGCAAGGGCAGGAGATAACCAGAAAAATTAAGGCTCTGTACAACCAATCATTGAAATTGTAGTTTTCAACAAATAGTATTGGAAGCAAACAAATCCCTATAGCCAGAAACACGACCACTGGCGTATAAATTTTGGCGAATTTTCTAATAAATAATTCAGTTGGTGCTTTTTTGGCAGTTGCCTCTTGCACCATTTCTAAGATTTTAGATAATTTACTATCGGTGTAGGCTGTCGTTACTTCGACTAAAACGACCGTGTTGAGATTGATCATTCCGGCAAGAACGGTTTCATCTTTTTGTTTGGTATCTGGTTTACTTTCTCCTGTTAGTGCTGCAGTGTTGAACGAAGCGGTATCCGAAAGTAGCTTACCGTCTAATGCTAGTTTTTCTCCTGGTTTTAACTGAATAATTTCTCCAATAATTATTTCAGATGCTTTTTTTACAGTCGCATTTTCTCCATTCATTACTGTTGCTTCATCAGGTCTTTGGTCTAATAATAATTTGATGTTAGTTTTTGCTCTTTGAACAGCCAAGGTTTGAAACACTTCACCAACGGCATAAAAAAGCATTACAGCAACACCTTCAGGATATTCACGAATTGCAAATGCACCAATGGTAGCAATGCTCATCAATAAAAATTCCGAGAACACTTCTCCTTTGCGAATACTTTCCAATGCTTCTTTTACAACAGGGAAGCCAACTGGAACATAAGCAACTATATACCAGATTATCCTCACCCAACCTGTAAACCAGGTTTGCGGAAAGTAGTTGTCAAAACCAATGGCAACAAGGAGTAAAATGAGTGAAATAATTGCGGGCAAGAACATTTTAAAAGTACTTTCATTTCCGCCTGAATGGTCATGATCGTGTCCGTCATCATCAGAATGTTCGGATTTATAATCAACGGTACAACACCCTGATTGCTTGTCGGTTTTGCTGTTTATTTTTTCTTCTAGTGAACAGCAAAGCTGCTTGCCGTTTGCATCGAATTTATGTTTGTGATTCATGATTGAATTTTTAATTTGACAATTAGTATCGGTATTAGTCTTGGTTTGGGTTTTTATCATTTTGAATCCTGGATTGCCAATTTCTATAAAAACTAAAATGATTGAGCGACAACATGAAGTACAGTAGGGCCGTAGTCACAACAGATATTACATAAAATCCCAAAGCAGCGGCTACACCAATGGCAGAAACTGCCCATATATTCGCAGCCGTGGTGAGTCCGCTGGATTCGTTGCTTTGCTGTTTGTTATAAATAATTCCGGCACCCAGAAAACCTACGCCTGTAATGATATTGGCAATAATCCTTGATGAATCATCGGTTTCTGAAAAATGCATTCCAACAGCGGTAAACAGTGCGGCACCGGCACTTACTGCGCCAAAAGTACGTATTCCGGCATTTTTATTCTCTCGCTCTCGCTGGTACCCAATTATGCAACCAAGTATAGCAGCCATAAGTATTTTGGCTACCATTATAAGTTCAAATTTTATATCTGCTTCTATCATTTCATATAGTATTACATTAAGTAAAAAGAGGTTGGTTTTTCTAGTATTGGTAAATTTGTATTGTTAATCATTTCTTTTAGATTAATCTCAATAGTTATTGCAAGATTTGTCATTGGTGTATCTGAGGGTGAATTTTCAAAAGGGTCTTGCAATATTATAGCTGTTCGTTCTATAGTAATGAAAATTAATGGCAATAATGTAGTTAAAAAAATCTCTTCAATGATGTATTTATCATCTAACCCAAAAGGTAGTAATGTAGCGAATACATAAATCAATAAATGTATTAACAAGCTGTAGGATTTAGGGAACACTGTGTTTTTAATGCGTTCGCACTTTCCCATAGCATCACACAAACGGTTTAAAGTAGTGTCAATCTGTACTTGTTTAAATTCACTCATATCCAGTTGAGACAATGCAACACTATGCAGATTCAAAATTGCGTTTGGAATATTTTTGTCCGCAATGTGTTGCTCATTAATGTATTGTTGTACTTTGTCTGTAAAAGGCAATCCTCGTAAAGATTCTCCCAAGGCATAGCACCAAATAATTTGGCGATGTACAAATATTTCAATTGTTTTACTATTAGCATTATTTTGTGGAACAAATTGCATGACTTGTCGTATCAATGTTCTGGAATCATTTACTATTGCTCCCCAAACTATTCTTGCTTCCCACCATCTTTCATAAGCCTGTGCTGTCCTGAACGCTAGTAAAAATGATAAGGTGGTAGCTATAATAGCTGTCATACCAGTAGGTATTGATATTTTGGACAGAAAAGAATATTGATCTACAATGCCCACAACTACTGCATAAGTTACAATTGCAAGAATATCATACTTAATTTCTTTTATAAAAGTAAAAATTGATATTTTTCTATTTAGTAGCATATTTGTTTAGATTAAAAATACTTATGTTATACTTTTTTTTTAATTATATAAATGTCATTAAATATCCGAGTAATGAGCCACCTAAAACTATAAAAGCACAAAACTGTTTTTTAATAATTATAATTTTTTCGACTATAGTTCCTACTATTCAATCGCTCTCCGCTGTTTTTGTTTCTGTATTTTGATTGCAGGAAAAAACAGCAAACGATACGGTTAGTATTAGCAATTATTTTTTCATTTTAACATTTCTTAAATCCACAAAACTGAAAATTTTGTATTGTTTCAAAAGGAGTCAAATGATTCTCTGTAAAACATTTTACAGTATTAAATTTTTCTTTAAACGTATTCTTCATTGTGTTTTCAGAATATTGTTTTATTTCTAATCCACTACATTTTAATGGACCATTTTCTGAAAAAGTCCCTAATAAGAAATTGCCATTCTCAGCGATTGATTTCCCCACTAATGTTACATATTTTTCAATACTTATCGCATCAGTCAGAAAATGAAAAACTGCCCTGTCGTGCCAAAAATCAAATTTAATAGCTGTATTAAATTCGGTTATATCAGAAACAATCCAATGGACCTTATTAGCTTTTTCGCCTAACCTTTTTTTTGCTTTTTCTAACGCTGCTTCTGAAATATCTAAAACCCAAATATTTTGATATCCTTTTTCTAATAGCGCATCTATCAAATTGCTATCACCACCGCCAACATCAATAATATTGGCAGTTTTTGATAGGTTTAAATTTTCTAAATAATTCATAGAAGTGGTAGGATAGTCCTGTGTCCAACTTACTTCATTAGGGGATTTGGTACTAAATACATTTTCCCAATGTGATTTTTTATTTTCCATTTTTTTAATGTATCATGTTTTTTGTTATTCTTCTACATTTTTCATTTTCATTAAAAGTACATAAGCTCCTTTGATAACAATTTTCTCGTCTTTTAAATCGTCTGAAAGAATTTCAGTAAACTCATTTTCAACTGTTCCAATTCTAATTTCTTTCATTTCAAATTGTTTGTTTTGTTTGGCAACAAAAATATAATTCTTGTTTTCATAATTCACTATAGCATCAGATGGCAATACATTTGATTGCTGACTTTTTAATTCTATTTCGGCATTCATGTACATTCCTGGTAAAAGTGCTTTGTCGTAATTTGTAAAATGGCAATGCATTTCAGTGCTTCGATTTTCTGAAAAATCTTTACCGATTAAAATAATTGTGCCAAGATGTTTTTTTTCAGGATTAGTATTTGTATAAGATATAACTGACTGACCAATTGCCAATTGATTGATGTCTTTTTCAAATACGGTTAATGCCAAATGAATATCAGATGGATTTACAATCTCGAATAAAATATCGCTCGGGTTTACATACTTGCCAATATTCACGTTTACCTTAGCTACATAACCACTTATTGGCGAATATATATTGATGCTTTTTGAAATGTTCTTTGTTGAAACATTATTCGGATTTATCCCTGTGAATTTTAATTTCTCGCCGTACGATTGCACCATTACAATTAGTGAGTTGTATTCTGATTGTGCTTGTTGATACACTTTATCGCTACTAGCTTTGCTTCGGTTGAGTTCTTTTTGTCTTTCAAATTCGGCTTTAGCATACCCTATTTTTGCTTTCGCCAAAAGGTAATCTTCCTGCAGTTGAATGTATTGTTGGTCTTCTACCACACACAAGACCTGCCCTTTGGTTACATGCATTCCTTCCAAAAGCCGGGTGCTTTTTAAATAACCGCCCATTGGCACACTTACAGACACTAAATTTTGTGGTGGCACATCTATTTTTCCGTTTAGTTTTAAGGTTGCAGAAATTTCTTTTTGTTCAATTTTACCTGTTTCGATACCTGCATTTTTTATTTGTGCATCGGTTAACGTTGTAACATTTTCTACAGTTTCTGTTTCGGCTGATGCTTCTTCTGATTTTTTGTTTCCACAAGAAATGTAAAACAGAATGGCTGTAATTGTGATAAATATATTTTTCATATTATAAGTTGTATTTAAATTTTAACTCTTAAAAGTTTAATCGAATTAATAAAAACTAATGTATCAGGTAATAAATGAATAGCTGCTGCTTCGACTGGTCCAATTATTTTAAGTAAAACAAGAGTAATTCCGACTATATGTACCACGCCAACACCTACAAAAATATTTTCTTTAATAGTACGAAATGCCCTTTTACTTATAGCCCGAGCCTTGGCAATTTTTTCTAATTTATCCTGCATCAAGACAATATCAGCTGCTTCCATTGCTGCTTCTGTTCCCATAGCACCCATTGCAATGCCAATATTTGCCTGAACTAAAGCAGGTGCATCATTAATACCGTCGCCGACCATTGCTACTTTAGAACCATCTTTTTGCAACTCTTTTATAATATTGATTTTATCTTCGGGTAATAAATTAGCTCTGAAATCGGTAATTCCAATTTGATTGGAAACGTGTTTGGCCGTTTCTGGGTTATCTCCTGTAAGCATAATTATATTTTTAATACCGCTTTTTCTCAAACCCTCAATCATTTCTTTTGCCTCTTCACGAATGGCATCAGAAATATAAAAAATACCTGCAAGTTTATTTTCTACTGAAAGATAAATAGCAGTGTCTGTAGGATTTTCTGAAGATTTTGATACAACAACTTTGCTTTCTTCCATAAAAAGTTTATTTCCTAATAAAACAAACTTTCCATCAACTTTGGCAGAAACACCACGTCCTTTTACTACCTCAAATTCTGTAGGATCACCATAAGTAAGTTTTAATTTATCGGCGTAACTTAAAATTGCTTTTGCTAATGGATGACTAGAACGACGATCTACAGCAGCGGCAAACTCAACTAGTTGCTGCTCATTATAATTAGTATCTATTATTTCAACGGTATTTACTATGGGACTGCCTATCGTTAAAGTACCTGTTTTATCAAAAACGATTACAGTTACTTTAGCCAGCTCTTCTAAAAACAAACCTCCTTTTATTAAAATTCCTTCTCTAGCTGCACGAGCTATGGCGGAAATGGTTACAAGCGGAGTTGCTAATCCCAATTCAGCAGGCGAAGTAAAAATTAGCAATGCAATAACAAGTCTTACATCACGCGTAAAAAAATATACTGCACCAACAAAAATAAACACCACGGGAATCAGCCAAGATGCCACTTTGTCTGTGTATTTTTCGATAGGTGCTTGCTGACTTTCGGCATCTTCCACTAACGAAATAATTCGTGAAAAAACAGTATCTGCGCCTGCTTTTGTCATTTGAATATCTAGCGCGCCTAACTCTAGTATTGTTCCAGCAAATGCTTCGCTTCCCACTGTTTTTTCCTGCGGAACACTTTCTCCTGTTATTGGTGCTTGATTCACAGAGCCATTACCGCCAATAACTTTACCATCAACAGGAATTTTTTCGCCGGCTTTTACCAGTACTATATTTCCAATTTTTAAATCGGCAATAGCAATTGTGGATTCTTGATTATCTTTTTTTACTATTGCTGTTTTTGGAACGGAACCAATTAACTCTTTAATAGATGCTCTTGCTTTTTCTGTACTGGCACTTGCAATATATTCTGCTATAAGAATAATCATAAGCACCACAGCACCCGCCAAATATTCTTTACCAAGAACTGAAATAATTACCGCTATTGTTATAAATAATTCGGTTCCTATTTTTCTTTCTTTAATTAAATCTAAAATTGCTATTTTGACTAATGAAAAGAGACCAAAAGCCATTGTTACAATTAAAATAGGTAATGGAATAATATTGAAATAGAATAATAAACTAGCGAGACCGACAATTAGTATTCTAACAATTTCCCAAAGAAACTGACGTAAAAAAAATGTTTGAGTAAAATTCATTTTGTTATGATTATTGGGTTAATGAATTGAGTTCAATTATATTATTGTTTATTCTTTTGATAGCTTCAATATAATTACTTCGAATTTCGGTATTTTGATTGATTAGTATTACCCATTCTAAATAATTGATGTCGCCACCAATGAATTTTTTATTAGCAGTATTGGTTACTAAATCAACATTTTTTAAAGCTTTAGTTTCATAATATATAATTGTCGTTTTATTTTTTTGAAATTCCTGTAACAAATTTTGATACTGGTTTTGCAGTTTCACTTTTTCAAAATTCAAATTATTTTCGGCGATTTCGGATTTGGTTTCTAACGCTTTTTTTCTATTACTGAACGAGGAGTTGAATAAAGGAAGTGCTACTCCAAATTGTCCATAAATACCATTGAAACTGTCCTGCAAATTAGCATTGGTATTGAAAGTTTGCCAATAAACACCGCCAATTAATTCGGGTAATTTTTTAGATTTTTCCAATGCAATTTCCGCTTTATTAATAGTTACTTCTTGCTCGAATATTTTAATAGTTGGATAGTTTGTTATTTTATTATCAGCTATTTTTTCGTCAAAATCCATTTTGATTTTATCCGAAAAAGGTACAAAATCATTATCTGCATTGAGCAGCATTTTGAATTGAGACAGCACTGTTTTGTAATCGCTTTGTACTTCATACAATTGGATTTTAATTTGTCCAGATTGATTTTCGGCAGTGGCTTTTTCCAATACATTGCTTTCACCTTTATCAAAACGAAGTGTTGATTTTCTTAAAAATTCAGAATAAATGCTATCACTTTTCAGCAATAATTTTTCTTTCTCTTTTAAATAAATTATTTCATAAAATACACTTGTAACTTGCTTGGATAATTCCTTTTTTTGCAAAGCTTCGTTCCATTTGCCAGTTTTTGCTTCTTCAATTAGCAGTTGTTTCTGCTTTTTGTAAATTGTTGGGAACTTAATTGTTTGCGAAACACCAATTTTTATATCATTAACATTACTGTTAAACTGACCGTACTCGCCAATAATTCCTGTATTGAAAATATCGTAGCCTGTCTTAGTCATCTGTTGCAAATAGTCTGAATTCAGTTTTTCGTTTTTAATTTTGAGATTGTTTGAAAGAGCCGTTTCAATAGCTTTGTCAATTGAAATTTTTTCTTGCGCAGCTGCACTTTGAAAAGAAAAAAATAGTCCCAGTAGCAGGATTGTTGTAATTGATTTTATCTTTTTTGGTTTTAAATTAATTCCTTTTTCAAACATGATATATAAAATTGGTAAAACAAATAAAGTTAAGAATGTTGCAATCAACAGACCGCCGATTACCACAGTTGCCAGTGGTTTTTGTACTTCTGCACCAGAACCGTTGCTTAATGCCATCGGTAAAAACCCTAATGAGGCTACAAATGCAGTCATTAAAACTGGGCGTAAACGTACTTTAGTTCCTTGTAAAACAATCGCTTTTAGATCGGTTTCACCCGATTTTCGTATGCTGTTGAATTCTGCAATCAATACTAAACCGTTTAGAACCGCTACACCAAATAGGGCTATAAAACCAACTCCAGCACTGATGCTAAAGGGCATTCCCCGCAACGCTAAAAAGAATATACCCCCAATGGCCGAAAGTGGAATTGCTGAATAAATCAATAGCCCTTGTTTTACGGAATTGAATGCAAAATACAGTAAAATAAATATTAATAGTAAGGAGACCGGAACAGCTATCATCAAACGATTTTTGGCTTCGTTTAAGTTTTCAAAAGCACCGCCATAAGTAGGGTAGTAGCCAGCGGGAAATTTTATTTGTGCTTCGACTTTACCTTGCAGTTCTTTTACAATACTTTGTACATCCCGGCCTCGAACATTAAAACCAACTACAATTCTACGTTTGGCGTCTTCTCTTTGTATCTGATTTGGACCTTCGGTAATTTCAACTTTTGCTAATTGAGATAACGGAATTTGCGAACCCGTGGAAGTTGGTATCAATAAATTTTGAACATCCGCCAAATCCTGTCGTTTTTCGCCTGTTAAACGAACCACTAAATCAAATCGTTTCTCCCCTTCATAAACAACCCCAGTACTTTGTCCTGCAAATGCGGTGTTTACAATTCGATTTATATCTTCAATATTTAAACCATATTGCGCAATGGAAGCTCTATTGTAGTCAATTACTACTTGAGGCATTCCGGTAACGGTTTCTACATAAAGGTCGGAAGTTCCCTCTACGGTATTTACAATTTTACCTAATTTATTGGCGTATAAAGCCAGAGTATCTAAATTTTCTCCAAATATTTTACAGACTACATCTTGCCTTGCACCAGTCATTAATTCATTAAAACGCATTTGTACTGGATATTGAAAACCATAAGAAACTCCTGGAACAGCTTCCAGTTCCTTTGCCATTTTTTGGGATAATTCATCAAAAGTTTTGGCAGAAGTCCATTCGCTTTTGTCCTTTAAAATAATCATCATATCACTGGCATCAATGGGCATTGGATCGGTAGGTACTTCGCTACTTCCTGTTTTGCCTACAATTTTCTCCACTTCGGGAAATTTTTCTAGTAGTATTTTTGCACCTTGTGAAATAGCAGTCATAGAGGTTTGTAGATTGCTTCCTGGTAAAACTCTGGTTTCTACTGCAAAATCGCCTTCTTCCAATGAGGGCATAAATTCGCCACCCATAAACGAAAGTGTAATCAGCGCTAAAACAAATAAACCCAAAGTTGCAGCAATAATTGTTCGTGGAATTCCTAATGCTTTGTTCAGAAGGGGTTGATAGAAATTTTCTAATTTTTCCATCATTCTATCTGAAAAAGTTTTTTTGTGGGATATATTTTTATTCAAAAATAAAGCGGTCATCATTGGAACATACGTCAGCGACAATATAAAAGCACCAAATAATGCAAACGCAATAGTTTGTGCCATTGGTAGAAACATTTTTCCTTCAATACCACGCAACGTAAAAATGGGAATGTATACTATCAATATAATTAACTCACCAAAAACGGATACATTACGCATTTTTATAGACGTTTTTAATACGGTGTTGTCCATTTCTTGCTGTGAGATTTGAGAAGCTTGCCTACTATGTAAACTAAACAAACAGGCTTCAACAATAATAACAGCGCCATCTACAATCAATCCAAAATCTAATGCTCCTAAACTCATTAAATTACCGCTAACACCAAACATATTCATCAATATGACTGCTATTAACATTGCTAAAGGAATAACTGAAGCAACAATTAATCCTGCTCTTATGTTTCCTAAAAAGAAAATTAAAACAAAGAGGACTATTAATGCTCCTTCTAATAAATTTTTTTCTACCGTTGAAATAGAATTGTTTACCATTTTGGTTCGGTCTAGAAAAGGTTCCAGAATAACGCCTTCGGGTAATGTTTTTTCGATTTGTGCAATACGATCCTTAATGTTTTTAATAACCACATTACTATTGGCTCCTTTTAACATCATTACCACTGCCCCCGAAACTTCACCAGATTGAACTCCTTTTTTATTAAAAGTCATAGCTCCGTAACGGATAGCATTACCAATTCGTACATCAGCTACATCCCTAATAAATAAAGGACTTCCGTTACTGGTATTTTTAATAGAAATATCTTTGATATTTTCGATAGTACTAATTAATCCTTCACTTCGGATATACAAAACTTTAGGACCTTTTTCGATATAAGCACCACCCGTATTTTGATTGTTTTTTTCTAAAGCCGTAAAAACATCCGTAATAGTAATATTAAAGGATTGCAATTTATTTGGGTCAATGGCAATTTCAAATTGTTTCAATTTTCCACCGAAACTACTTACTTCCGCGACTCCTTCAACACTTAACAATTGACGACGAACAATCCAATCTTGAATGGTTCTCAACTCAGTTACATCGTATTTTTTTTCGTAACCAGGTTTGGTTCGTACCGCATATTGATAAATTTCGCCTAGTCCTGTTGTTACTGGTGCAAGAAATGGATCTCCAATCCCTGTGGGGATTTGGTCTTTAACAGCACTTAATCGTTCTGTGACTTGTTGTCTTGCCCAGTACACATCAGTTGCATCATTAAAAACAATGGTAACCACTGATAAACCAAAACGAGAAAAACTTCTAATTTCTTTCAGTCCCGGAATATTACTGTTGGCTTGTTCTATTGGAAATGTAATCAGTCGTTCAATATCGGTTGCACCCAGCGATGGTGCTGAAGTAATTAGCTGAACCTGATTATCCGTAATATCAGGAACCGCATCGATAGGTAATTTTGTAAATTGATAACTTCCATATCCAATGAGCGCAAAAATAAATAGTCCAATAATGAGTTTGTTTTTGATTGAAAACTCAATAATTTTATTTAGCATAATTTGTTATATTAAGGAATGTTCACTACTTATATTGAATACTGCCCTTTTAATTTTAGCGTAACTATAATGGCTGCATTTTCATTGTTTCTGAAAAACCAACCATGTTTCCCTTCAAATGGAGCATAAAAAGTTCCCACCATATTATTGGAATAAGCAAGCGTATAACTTTCAAAATAGACATCATTAACTTCTTTTGCTTGTTTCACTTCGCCGTGAAAGTCAAAATAAACGATTCCTTTATTAGTAGTCCATTCGTATTTCATTTTACCGTATTTCAGCATATAAATTTTATATTCAATGCCTTTTCCTGCCGGAACGATAACTTCAATAGTATCTTCTCTTTCTGCAAATTGTTTTTCAGGTGCAGGGTTATCTGCCTCGACTGGTCTTTTTACTTCTGGTCCGGACCCTGCTTTTTCCATTTTTATTAAAGTAAATACCTTTTGAGTTCTTGTTTCCTGTTGATTTCCTTCCTGATTTTCCGGAACATGAAGTTTGCTGAACCCGAACAATTTGCCTGTTCCTATTGGATCTATTCCATATTCAGCAGGTAAAACTGCGCTCACTAAAATTACTATAGAAAGTAGTAAAGCGAAGATAACTGCTTTAATAATTTGTTTTTTATTTACTGTTTGATGATTTATTTCTGACATTTTTTAATTTTTTAAGATGTAAAATAACCTGTTAATTGATATCCGATTAATACAAATCCGGCAGCCATAAGCAACGTATTTGTTATTGTTGAAAATTTCATGAAGCTGGAATGTCTGCGCCATAAAGTAATCAGAATTAGTACAAAAGTTAATGCTATGAACTGACCTATTTCGACACCAATATTGAACCCAAGCAGATTGGTAAACAATCCTTCTTTTTCAAATTTGAAATCCTGCAATTTGCTGGCAAGCCCGAAACCATGAAATAATCCGAAAATCAAAACAGCTGCTTTTGTATTGGGTTGCGTTCCGAAAAATCTTTTAAAACCACCTAAATTATCAAACCCTTTATACACTATTGACAGAGCAATAATCGCATCAATTAAATACGAATTGATTGATATATTATTCATAACGCCAAACAATAATGTTGCGCTATGACCAATCGTAAAGAAACTTACGTAAAGCAGTACCTCTTTAGGGCGATAAAGGAAAAAGATAACGCCAATTAAAAAAAGCAAATGATCGTAACCCGTTAGCATGTGTTTAGCACCAATATAGAGAAAAGGGCCAAACGCAACGCCGTCATTTCCTAACAAAAATGTTTGTGTATTTTCATCGACACCATGGGCAAAAATGCCTGTGATACCAACAAAAAAAAGTAAAACAACAAATATTATTTTTTTTGAATTCATTTTTATTTTTCTTTTAAAAACTACTTCTCTCCTGAAATTTTAGGAAGAGAAGCAGCCTGTTAAATTATATTAATGCGTGTGTCCGTGAGCCGCATCAACTTTGTCTTGCTCCACTTGTTTAATACTATCCATACTTACTTGGTTAGTAGTATCTGTCATTACTTGCACCTGTTCTGTGGTTTCCGTAGTTTGAACTTCAGTGTTTTCAGTTTCGTTGTCTGCTTTTTTGTTGCAAGAAGTTAACATTCCGATTGCGATCGTTGCTACGATTAAAATTTTTTTCATAATTGTAAATTTAAATTAGGTTTATAAAGAATAATAAAATTGAATTAATGTTGGTGTCCATGATTAATATCTTGTTCTGAAACTTCGCTGTTTCTAAATTTAGAAGAGATTGTTTTTCCATTGACAAGTAATGTGATGGTACAATAAGCATATATATTTGCTTTAGGAACATAGACAAGTAAAGAATTGTTGGTGTCCAAAGAAACTGGATTTGTTGCTTTTGTTTTATTGAAAAATTCAAAAACAGCCGAGCCGGTTACTTTATTATTTGAAACCGTTTTTCCTTTCGAATTCAGTACATAAAAACTAATACTATTTTCTCTTTCGACCATTTCAATTTTATATTCGCCTGAATTTTGTATTATTCCACCATGTGGCGTTTTGGAATGATTTTCGTTTACTTGTGCATTAGAAATTGTTGTTCCTGCCACTAGCAAGAATATGCCTATTGCGATTGATTTAATTGTTTTCATTATGGATGTTTTTAGAGTTAAAAAAGATTGATTGCATTACAGATCGACACTAAAAACGCTATGAGAGTTTTATGAAGTCTAAAAAGATTTTAGTTATGGAGTAACCTAAAACTCATAAACGTCCAGTTAGTGATGAATGGTAATGGAATTGATACAAGGTATCGTTCGCTATAAGTAAATAGCAAAGTATATTTTACAATGGCAATCAGAAATATTTAAAATATAACTAATTACGATTAAAAATAAAATTATTAACTCAACTTAGGGGGAAGCCAGATAGAGGCAAAAACGCTGGAGATGTAAAAATCCTGACTAAAAGATACAGTACTATTTACAGAAATAGTATTTGGTTTACGAAATGAAAACTGGGTTATGTTTTCAAAAGCAAGTACAGTATTAACAGATTGGTTAATAGTTTTAAAAGGCAAACTTTGGTGATTGTCTTTTCCCTGATTAGGATGATGTTCACTATCATTGTAATGAATTGCTAAGAAATCAAGTAATGAAATATTCTGACCACTAGTATCCTCTTGGTGATTTGAAAAATGTTGTATTAAGTTGGGTAATTTCAATAGCTGTCCAATCTCTGTGTTAGCACACAAAAAAACAAAAATGAATGATATGGTAATTATTTTTTTCAAGATTGTAAAAGTAATAAATTTTATTGATTACCAATAAATTAAAAAATAAATAGTAAGTAAATCTTAATTTACTAAAACCTCTAAACTAATTTTGATGATGACACATCAATTTTGTTATCTTTTAGATTGTACTGTTTTATGTCAACAAATCAACAGATATGTTTGATGCGGTATTAAAAACTCAAGTGAAATGATGGAACACCATGAGCAACTTCATTAAAACAATGAAAAAAAAACAGATAATTCAAATAATAATAACTGAAGAGATTTTAAAAGGAATGGAGAATATTTCAAATTTAGAATTTACGAACAATTTCTACAGAACAGTTAGCACGTAGCACCTCTGCATGCTAAACAGAACCTAAAACAAAACGCTAAATTGCTGCATACTCCAGTGAGCCAACTAGTATCAAATTGGCTTTAAATTTTTCGGCATCTTGAAGTATTACGTTTTTTGATGAACCTGCAACTACTTTTGTGATTATTACTATATTTTGAACCGTCGGTTACTAATAGAATTTTCACTCTTTTTTCTCCACGAAATTCATTCCGCATTTGGAACATTTTCCGGGTTTATCCGAAGTAACTTCTGGATGCATTGGGCAGCTGTACGTTTTTTGAGTTTCCATTTTTTTTTATTTTTTTATTTTTTTATTAATGTTGCTTGTATTTGTATTATTTGGACAGATCCATATTTTTATGCATTCTAGTCATTTGTGTGATTGCATTTTTTTATCTTTCATCAGATCCATCATTTTAGGATTATCTATCATCAATTTACACATTTCGGACCTCATCGTAGTATCTGTTTGATTTACATCAATTGTGGATCGGCAAGAACTAAATAAAGCAATCGATAAACAACTAATGTGCTTTTTTGTACTGTTTTCATAGTTTATAATTTTGATTGTTTAAAATCTCTTAAATAATTCTTCTAAACGAAACTTTATTTAAGAGATCTAAATTCTCACATTTTATTCATATTACTGCACTCAATAGCACATTTTCGACAGGCTTCCGCACAATTTTTGCAATGCTCCATGTGTGAATGTTTTTCACATTCTTCGGCGCAAGCTGTACAAATTTCGGCGCATAATTTGCATATTTTTTCCGCAAATTCACTTCCGCTTGCCATAGCCTGCATTGCAAATAAACAAATAGCTGCACAATCATGATCTAGTTTTATGCAACGCGCTAACATTTTTACGTCATGCTCATTCAAGCATTCACTTTCGCAATGCGAACATTCTACTGCACATTCTGAACATGCATCGATACAATCTTTAAATTTTTGATGACTCATCTTATTAAATTTTAATTGCGAATTAATTTTCGCAGTTTAAAGGTAGCTTTTTAACTTAAAAAAGTATTGTGAAATTCTAATGAAAATTATATAATTCACACATTATTAGCAATGTAATTTGATTTTGTAAAAAATGTAATTGCAAAAAAAAGGACACTTGTCTTTTAGAACAAGCATCCTTAATACAAATTTGAAATTTGAGTTTTTTAATAATTCAAAGTAGCGCCAAAACCAATTCCCATATCACTATCATAGTGGGTTGTAAATCCAAAATTTCTTTTGACAATGTAGCGTAAGCCTGCCATATATTCTTTGTCGGTGTTCCACATTAAACTCATACGTAATCTTTTAGAAACAGGAATGTCTTTTCGTTCAAACTGTAAACGCACATTTCCATCAGTAAATACTTCTGCTTGAGCGATTATAAGCATTGGTAAAGTATAACTAACCCCTGCACTAAAGACAGCTCTGTTGTCTTTGGTATTTGTTTGCCCAAATAAATTTCTTTCTTGCTCGTCTATACCCATTTTTCTATATCTCCAATCAAAACCTATAAAAGGCATTAACCATTGCATTTTGCCAATGTATCGTCCAATATGGGTTTCGGTTTCGTAGCCGTGCATAGTTTTGTAGCCTAATCGCCATTCGGTCCCGATACTCCAACGAGTACTTTGATACATCGCTTCTCCATCGTTTCCGTTCGTTGCAAAATCATTTTCTGCCATAAAGTGAAATGCTCTATCGTCTGCAAATAGTTTACGTTGAGCCAATTTTGGGTTTGGGATTAATGGATTTGCAGAGGAGTTTTCATAACTAAAAACCCTGCCCATTCCACTCATCATATGATACAAAATATGACAATGAAAAAACCAATCACCGCTTTCAGTGGCAGCAAATTCGAGCGTATCGGTTTCCATTGGCATGATGTCAATAATGTTTTTCATTGGAGCGAAATCTTCTTGTCCGTTGATGACCCTAAAATCATGTCCGTGCAAATGCATTGGATGACGCATCATAGAATTGTTGTGAAGAATCATGCGTACGATTTCTCCTTTTTTAATTAAGATTTTATCACTTTCTGAAACTACTTTGTTATCCAGACTCCAAACATAACGATTCATATTTCCGGTAAGTTCAAATTTTAATTCTTTTACTGGTGCATCTTTAGGAAGGGTTGTCTTAATTGGAGATTTCAACATAGCATAGTTCAAGGTCACGATATCAGAAAGTGCATTGGAATCATATTGATTGTCCATGCCTTGCATTTTATGGTCGCCCATATTCATCATATCTTTTTTCTCTTGGCCTTTCTCCTTGTCTTTCATCGCCTTTTTATTCATCTCCATTCCATCCATTTTATCGCCCTCCATATTCGTATCCAGCATTTTATCGTCGCCTTTTTTCTTCAGCTCGCCAGTTATTTCGGGATACATGACTACGTTCATGTCCATTTGGTTAAGCGACATTTGCATTCCCATATCGTCTAGATCTCCGTTCATTTTCATCATGCCGTTCATCATCTTCATACCTTCAAAATATTTTAACTTGGGTAGCGGAGCCGTTAATTGCTTGATACCATCACCTAAATATAATGAGGCTGATTTTGTACGATCTTCAGATGTAACTAAAAATTCATACGCCGTTTTATCGGCAGGAATGGTAACGATAACATCGTAGGTCTCGGAAACCGCAATGATTAACCGATCTACTTCAACGGGTTCTACATCGTTACCATCGCTTGCTACAACTGTCATTTTACCTCCAGCATATGTAAGCCAAAAATAAGTAGATGCACCGCCATTTGATATACGTAATCGCACTTTATCCCCTGCTTTAAATTGTGAAAGTTGGCTTTCACTTTTTCCATTTATCAGGAATTTATCGTAGTACACATCGCTCACATCCATAGCGTTCATTCGCTTCCATTCGTTATTAAGTTTAGTTTTAAAATAGCCGCTTCTTATGGCTTCTGCATAACTTTGGGTTGTTCCTTTTTTGATAGCAAACCAATCCGAAGCATTATGTAACATTCGATGTGCATTGTTGGGATTCATATCTGTCCACTCACTCAAAACTATAGGCACTGTGGGAATATCAAGCTCTTCTCTTTTATTCATAATAAAAGAACCGTACATCCCTATTTGTTCCTGCAATCCGGTATGGCTATGATACCAGTGCGTACCGTGCTGAATAATTTTAAATTTATACAAGTGAGTAGTATGCGGTTTGATTGGCATTTGTGTAAGGTTTGGTACACCATCTTCTTTGTTGGGTAAAAACAAGCCGTGCCAATGGAGAGAAGTTTCTTCGTTTAATTCATTATGAACATAAATTTCAGCGGTATCGCCTTCCGTAAACGTAAGTGTTGGCATTGGTATTTGTCCGTTTACGGCAATAGCTCTTTTAGGTTCGCCTGAAAAATTTACAATAGTGTCCCGTACATACAAATCGTATCGAACAGTTCTTGGCGGTGTGTTGTTTACAATTGTCTTTATAGAGCCTAGGTTTGCTTTTGGCATATCCATTTTGCCAATCTCATGATTTTGATGTGCATCAGTAGTCTCGGTTTTCATATTGTCCATGTTGTCCTTCTTTATAGTAGTCTTTTCCATGGGCATTTGCATATCATCATGCTTTTTTTCTACCGATTTCTTAACTGCTTTAGGTTTTTCCTTTACCAAAGTCATTCCGCATTTAGGGCATTTTCCGGGCTTATCAGCGTGAATTTCGGGGTGCATTGGGCAGGTGTATGTTACGGATGCCAACTTAATATTATCCGTTTTGATATTGTCCATGTCGTCCTTCTTTTTAGAAGTCTTTTTCATGAGCATTTGCATTTCATCCTGCTTTTTAACTACTGATTTCTTAAGAGTTTTCGTTTTTTCCTTTATCAATGTCATTCCACATTTAGGGCATTTTCCTGGCTTATCAGCATGAATTTCGGGATGCATCACGCAGGTGTACGTTGTGGGCTGCAACTTTTGCGCCTTTTCTTTTTTTGACATATCCATCCCCTTCATATCCTGTGCTTGTGCAAAGGAGTAAATAGCGAGAATCAATGCTACTACTAGTATTTTTTTCATTTTAAATTGATTTACTAATTCTCATGGAGTTATTTGTCTAATTCTTTGAGCTTTGCTTTCATCTGGTCAATCTCCGCTTGCTGGCTGGTAATAATATTTTTAATTAATTCCTTTATTTCAGGGTCGGTTACAGATGCTTCTTTTCCCATTAATATTGCGGCTGCATGGTGCGGTATCATTGATTTTAAAAATTCTTTATCTCCAACCGCTGCCTGTTGCCTAATGCCTGCAAAAAATAGAATCAAAGCAATAAAACCAGTAACAACCAGTGAAATATTTAATTTCTTATTTCCGTACATGCTACCCATTACTAAAAGTTCAATTATGAGCATCGGCATGGTCATCAGTCCAGCCATGTAAAATTGGTTTATATTGGGTACTACATTGGCAAAAACATCTACCATTGAATACATGAGTATATACATAGCTATAAATGATACCACTATCATAATCGCTAATTTCTTGTACATAGTCAAACTTAATTCTTTTGAATGCTCTTCTGTTGTATGTTTCATTTTCATGATTTTTTGATTTAAATTAATTTATTTTTTCAATAGTAACTCCAACTCTAAAATTTGTTTTTTAAGTGATTCTACACTTTTCATTTTTTTTAATTCTGCTATTGATAAAGCTTTTTTACCTGCTTCAATTGCAATTGGATAATCTTTTAGTTCCATTGCAATTTTTTGTCTTAAATTAGGATAATAGAAATTCTCTGCATCTAATTTCTCGGCTTCAATAAGCCAAACTATTGCTTGTTTATAATCTCTGTTTGTACTGTAATAATAGTTTGCTGCTTGAAATAATAAATTAGCATCTTGAGTTTTGTCTTTAATGATATGTTTATCTATTACTGCTAAAATATTTTCATCAGCTTTACTTTTTAGTGGAATTTTAACCATCGAATTTTCCCATATTATTTTTAGAAATCCCTCCCCTTTACTATTAATATCATTTATTTCGATTGTAAATGTTTCATAAAAATTGGGTATGCTTTCTACTGGAACTGTAAAACGAAAAACATCTTTTTTAGCATCGTGTCCAGTTTCGCCGTGCAATGTGGTATCTGTATTTACAATTATTGTCCACTCCTTTTTTGAAGGTATTGTGAATATTGAGTAACTACCCATTTTTAAAGTAGTATTTCCAAACACAATATCTTCGTTGGTGGTTATTGAAGTACATTCACTAGCGCCAGTTCGCCAGAGTTTTTCAAAAGGCACTAATTCACCAAATATTTTTCTGCCTCTTGCTAGTGGTCTGCTGTAAGAAACTTTGATTATTGTACTACCTAATTCTTGTTCAAATGATGCGGATGGACTAGCAGAAGTTAGTTTTATTTGAGCTTTTTCTTGTGCCGAAATTATTAAAGCCTGTAAAATAAAGAAGTGTATTAGAATTATTTTTTTCATGGTTTTTGATTTTATTGTTTGTTTTATTTTTTGTTTTATTTTTTAAATTATTGTTTTATTTTTCTCCAAATTATTCTAATGGTAGGTGAAGAGATATACCAAAGTAAAAAACCACTTAAAACAGTTATTAACCCTAATAATGAAAAAATTCTTAGAACAATATTATTCATATTGTCTCTACCCTCATAATCCATGGTATGGGTCATCCATAAAAAATCAAACCATCTCCAATCACTGTGCCTAATCGTTTGAAAAGCTCCATCATTTGCCGAGATATAAGCCTTTAAATTATTTGGTTCTTGGTATGAAATAACGTAGGCAGGTAGTAAATGCTCTCTATATTCATGGTGTTTCCCTACTTCTTTAATAAATTGTATTTCTTTTACTTTTAAACCTGATACAATATTTTTATCTGCAATTGACAACGCTTCTTCTTTAGAGATACCATTTTTTAATTTTCTTGTTTTGGCATTATAAAGCATCTTCTCGTTAACCCAGTAAAAAGGTTGATTATTTATTTTCCTTAATTCGATAGATTGAATTGCTATCAAAGGGTGAAGAAGTGAAGGACTTATTAAGCCCGAAAACGACTCGGCAACAATTTCTTTTTTATGAAATTGCATTCCATGAATGTCATCAATATTGGACCAACTAAAATATAGACCGCTAATGGTCCACATTAAGAATTGAAGACCTAAAAATATTCCTAAATATCGGTGAGACTTTCTAATCCATTTTGCTTTTTTTCCTTTAATCATTTACTTTTTAATTTTTTTTGAAATTGTTAAATAAACTGAACCAACCTTAAAAATCTTATTAAAATTGTAATTATAAAACAGAATATATTTGAATATTCATTGCTTAATTTTCTATTCCATTCCGCCAGTTTCGGACCAATAACTTATACCATTTGGTTTTTTGCCTACTGCAATTGTATTAATTACTTTTTGAGTTGCCACCTCTATTACTGAAACAGTATTGTCACCACTATTGGTTACATAAACTGTTTTTCCGTCTTTGCTAATCACTACACCATGCGCTTTATTGCCTACAGTTATCGTTTTAATAACTTTGTTACTGATTATGTCAATTACAAAAATTTTATTTGAAACAGGTCTATCCATTGTTTCCCCTTGATCGGCTACATATAACAATTTGCTGTCTGGCGTGGCATATAATTGAATAGGACCTTGTGCATCATTTGGCAATTTTATTCTTGTTATCTGAGCATTTTTAACATCATATTTTACTACTTCTTTGGTATCGTACAAACTCGCAAAAACAAATTTTTTATCTTGCGTAGTTGCAACTTGCACAGCTACACCTCCCAGTGGAACGTTTGTTATTTTGCCATCAGCAATAGCAACAATCGACATACTTTTTGCATCCATATTTGCAACATAAAGTTTTCCGTTTTGATGTCTAAAACCATGTGGTAAATATCCTTTTCCTAATTCAAATTTTTGAATTATTTTATATGTTCTTGCATCAACTTGAAATATCTGATTAGTTTCATTTGCTGTGGTATAAGCAAATTCTGATTTGCTATCTAAAACAACATGAGCCAAATGCAAATCCTTACCCACTTCAATACGTTTTATTATTGAATTCGTGTTGGGGTCGATTACGATCAATTGGTTTGTTGCCGCACTATCCATAGGTATTGCCGTCACCCAAACAGATTTTCCATCAGGTGCAACTTGTACGTTATGAGCCATAAACATCATTCCTGAAGAGTCACTAATTGATATTTCTGTGTTTTTTGTACTGTCCTGAAGGTTTATAACAGAAATGCTACCTCCATCTTCATTGGCTACGTATACTTTTGCTAATTGCATTGTTTTTTTAGGATTATTGCAGCTGCCTATTATTAAGCTAACCACTACTAATACTACCATAATCTGAATTTTTTTTACTACTACAAGATTTTTCATTTTTTTATTATTTAAGTTGATTTTGCTATTTTTTCCATTATTGAATAATCTGAACCAAATTTGCAAATTGCGTCACATTGATTTCGCAATTCAGAAAATAGTATGTATTTAATGTTCATTTTTGAATTTTTTATGACCGGTCTGTTCAATTGTTGTATCACATCTTTTTCTCGACTATCCGGAATGATGATATAAAACACCTCTTCACCATTGGAAATACTAAAAAACAAATCGGAAAGTCTTAAAATACCTGAATAAATACTGGTGCTTTTTTCTACTTCAAAAGCACCGATGATATTGTTTGTTCCTTTTTGAAACCAAAGCACATCAATGAGTTTAATCGTGTTTTGGGTATCTTTATCGGTTGGTAATTCTGGAAACTTACTTATTGATATAAACGAAAAACTTTGACCATTAAACGCTTTACTTTTATCATTACTAGCTGGTGTAACATCATAACCCAATGAAACTCCAATTTTAAGCAAATGGTATTGCATTTCGTTATGAAGATTTTCTGCTAATTTTTCTTCCTGAATTTCTTTTTGTCGTTTTAAAATATTCTTTTCAAACCTAGTACGTTCGTCTTCGCTTAAATATTCATCATTACCAATTAGCATTTTTTGTGTTCCAATTTCAAAACACAAACCTGCAATCGCTCCTAAATCATTTGATAATTCAGATTTATGTTTGCTGTTAGTTTCGATTAATGTTTCTCTAATTTTTAAATATTCTGTCCAACTTCCTAACTTCTTTTTGTCATTGAATAGAAAATTAAATCCGTTGAGAATTGCCGTATTAAATGGCGGAAACCAAGTTGGATGTAAAAAATATAAAATACTCGCTACCGCTGGACCTAAACCTTTTATTTTTAATTCATCCAATTTTACAATTTCTTTTACAACTTGTTCTTCAGTTTTTGCATTGATGCAGTTTTCGAGAAATTGGCCGAAAGCAATTTTATTGTTTGGATTTTCGTAAATATCAGGAATTCGCAATTTTGGTTTCCAATAAAAAGGATGTGCAACTCCAACAAATATTTGTTTTTGTTCTGCAATACAACTCAATACAAATTCTAAACTACTCCCTTTAAAATCATTTGGAAAAGTCTTTTTTTTGATATCGTCAATGACTTGTAAAATTCCTCTACGAATGGTTCGAAATGCTTTTAGCCTTTGGTCGTTATCGACAAACCAAGTATTGTAGACACTTTCTGTATCGGTTTTGAATTGTTGTATTATTTGCGTTAGGTTGTTCATTTTTACTTTATGTATAAATTTGCTTACAATTTAATATTTTCATAATCATTGACACCTAATATCACATTTCCATTCCCTCCATGGGGTCGCTACCTTTTCGGAATTTATATTCGCTATTTATGGCATACGCCCCAGTAATGACTACTTTTTTAGATGGATCCATTTCTGATTTAATTTCAATCATCCCATTGGTTTCCGCTCCTGTTTCCACCATTAGGCTTTCAAATACTCCTGGTCTTTTTTCAATCCATATATAAGAGGCGTTTTCTTCCCTGATTACGGCATCGGCGGAAACAAACAGTCCTTTCAGGCTTGATTGTGTTAACCTCACCATGGCCTGCATCCCCGGTTTTAAGAGTAGGTTTTGATTCGGGACTTCCATACGAATTAAAAGCAGTCTGGTATCCGGATTTATTTCCGGATTAATGAATGAAATTCTTGCGTTTACAGTTTTTTCTGGAAAATCTATAAATGAAACTTTGGCGTTTTGCCCTAGGTGCATACTTTTCGAATAGTTTACATTTACTTGTGTTTCAATCCAAAGACTATTCAAATCAGCCAGTTTAATTATTCCAGAACCTTCCATGATGTAACTGCCTTCGGTGGCTGTTAATTCCGAAATAGTTCCACTGTAGGTACTGTAGAAAGTAGTGTAAGGAGAAACTTCATTGCTTGTTTTTATACTTTCAATTTGGATGTTGGACAAACCAAAGAACAATAGTTTCTGTTTGGCTGCATTTAGCATGGTTTTAGCATTTTTTCCAAAATCACCGGGCATGGAAAGCTGTTTATAGGCTGTGGAATAGTCCTGCTTGGCAATGGCAATATCTTCGCTGTATAATTGATAAACGGGTTGGTTTTTAGCAATATAATCTCCAACAGTTTTGAAATACAACTTCTCGATTCGTCCCATTGCTCTTGCGGAAATGGTTTTTATTTTTTCTTGATTAATCGTTAAAACCCCGGTATAGGATTGTTCTACGCTGCTTTGAGTTTCTGCAATGGTTTGTGTAGTGATGTTACCAAGCTTAATTTGTTGGGCGCTCAAAGCTATTTCGTTAACCGCCGAGTCGTCATTTTTCATCGGAGTCAAATCCATGTGGCAAATAGGACATTTCCCTGGCTTGTCTTCCTTCACTTGTGGATCCATGGAGCAAGTATAAAAAAGACTTTCCTTTGTTTGATGGGTACTATGGTCTTCCTTGTTTTTTGTATTACAAGCTATAAACGCGGTAAGTATTAAAAATAGAATGCTGATTTTTTTTAATGCTTTCATGGCTATTCTGTTTTTATAAAGCTTTCGCTATCAATTAAATATTGTGCATTTTTTGCAATGGTATCATCAACGAAAATACCGTCTATAATTTGTACAAAATCATTCACTTCAATTCCCGTTTTTATTTCTCTTACTTTAAAACCATTGCCCAGTTTCATGAAAACTATTTTTTTGTTTCCAATACTCACCAACGCTTGTTTTTGTATCCAAGTCCCTTGCATCGGATTTGTTTTTACAATGCCTTGTAATCGTAAACCGATGGGTAATTTCAACGTATTGTTATTCAAATAAACCCTAATTCTATTGGATTTGTCCGTAGTGCTGAATTGTGTTTCGATGAAGTTCACTTTGGCCGAAATAGATTCGTTTTCATTCAACTCCGAGAAAATGTTGATCGATTGATTGACTTTAATCAGGCTATTATATCCTTGCAAAATATTAAAAACGCCCCATACTTTATCGGTATTCACTAATTTGAAAACGATTTCACTTTTCTTTATATAATCACCTTCTTTAATGGTTAAAGCTTCTGTAGTTGTGCCTGAATTTTGCATGGTCGCATTAGTGCTTTTGGTCATGCTTTCGGTTCCCTGAATGATTCCGGATGCTGGACTATATATTGAAATTACGGGATTTACTCTTTTGGCGGAAGCCAGTGCATTTATTTGATTATTTGTCATTCCGTAAAGCAATAATTTTTGCTTTGAGGCTTTAATAATTGATGCATTATCGGAATCATTGGAAACTAAATAAATAAAATTTTGCTGTTCTGTCAGTAATTCCGGACTATACAAATCAAATAGTTTTTGTCCTTTATTAACTTTTTGGTATTTATAATTCACGTATATTCGTTCTATCCTGCCACTTATTCTTGCCGCAATATTTACGGAAGAATTTGGGTCGTAAGCAACCAGACCGGGTAAATTAATTTCACTGCTAATGGTGGTGTCTTTTGCGGTTGTGGTTTGATAATTACCAACGATAAAATTATCGGTAGGTCTTAAAAGAACATCAATTGAATTACTGTCAATTGCCTGATTTTGAATTGTTTTTTTTACCAAAGTCATTCCGCAAATGGGACAATTTCCGGGTTTATCCCGAATAATTTGAGGATGCATAGAACAGGTGTACACTTCGTTTTGAGCTATACTTTCTGAATGATTGCCTGACTTTGTCGCAAAATAATAGATTGCAAATCCAAAAATCAAAATTACCAGAACTACTAAACTATATTTTAAATATCTGTTCATAATTATTTTGTTTCCAGTTGTTTTTCAATTTCCACTTGTGTCGTCAAAATAGTTTGTAATTTATCTAAGGCATCTATTTGAGCCATATTTAATGCTTCCCAGGCATTCAGAACAATAAATAAATCGCCGGTATTATTTTGCCAGGCTATTATTGCGGTATCATAATTTCTTCGTAAGGCTGGAATGATATTTTTTTCAACGATATCATATTGTTTTTTTAAGTTTCCGAGTTCGGTATTCATCCCTGAAATCATCCCGGTAGCTTCGTTCAAAATCATCTGTTTTTGCCAGTTCAGGCTTTCGTTTTTAATTCGAAAACTATTAATGTTAGCTTTATTCATTTTTGATGACCACGGCGCAAAAGGAATATTAACCATAAGCATCAAAGTGAATTGGTTTGGATCTTCTCCAAATGCAAACATGTGCTCATATTTAACACCAAATTCCGGTAATAATTTTGTCTTTTCGGCTTTTATTTTCAATTGATTTAATGCCATTGTTTTTTCAATAGCCTTCACATCGCTTCGGTTTTGGGAAAGTGAAGTGGTATCCGATTTCATCACATCAAAATCTTTTAATTTATAGTTTGAATCTATCTCAAAAGAGGTGTTTTTATCTCTTGCCATCAATGTATTAAGCATAATTCGTTTTTGAGAGATGTCATTTTGTAGCATTACTATCATATTCTGTAATATGCTGTATTGCGATTTTGCTTTATAATAGGTTGGCAATTTATCCATATTATACTGGTATCGAATTTCCATACTTTTAATCATATATTCTAAAAGCAATAGATTATCATTGGCAATTTTTACTTTTTTGGTGAGTACCAGCCATTGGTAATAATTCGTTTTCGCTAAAGCATTTAACTGATTGATGGTGTAATTTTTGTTTTCGGCTTCGACCGAAGACATCGTATTCATATAGTTGTAATCCGCTTTTAGTTTTGAAGCATTAGGGATCATTTGCGTAACGCCTAACATATAATTGCCCATTCCTGGGTTCATTTCGTCGGCTTTCCACATTTTGGGATTGTAAGGGGTCATAAAAAACCCGGTACTCACTTGTGGCGGCATCCAACTTTTGGCACCTTTTGCCGCTGCATCCATGCTTTGAATATCGGCATCATACATTTTTAATTGTGGATTGTTTGTTTTAATATTCGTCAAAACATTATCCAACGAAAGTGTTTGCGCCACTACATTAGCGGTACATAAAAGCAAACAGCTCATAACGAGAAAATAGTTATTCTTTAACATCTATAAGTTCTATTTTACCTTTTGTTTTTAATTCACGGAGTTTTACCATTTCAAAAACAACAGGTGTTACCAATAATACATAAATAGTTGAGGTGATTGTACCACCAATAAGTGGAACAGTAATAGGGAGCATCACATCGGCACCCGTTCCTGTTGCCCAAAGAATGGGGATTAATCCAAATAGCGAAACAGAAACCGTCATTAGTTTTGGTCGAAGCCTTTTGGCTGAACCGTCAATAATATACTGTCTTAAAATGGCCTCGGTAATGGTTGTTGCACTGTTGCCATATTTTGCCACCATTTTATTCATGGATTCATTCAAATAAATGGTCATTAGCATCGCAGTTTCTATGGCCATTCCGAATAACGCAATAAAACCAACAGCCACCGCCACCGATAAGTTAATGCCATAAAAATAGACCATAAAAATCCCTCCAATTAAAGCAAATGGCACTGTTATCATAGTGATTAAAGCTTCTTTCATCGAATGATATGTAAAGTATAAAATCAGGAAAATTATAATAACAACGATGGGCAATATCATACTTAATGTTTTGTTGGCTCTGATTTGGTTTTCCCATTGTCCGCTCCATTCCACATAATACCCTTTGGGCATTTTTGTTATCATTGCGTTCAGTTTTTTCTGCGCTTCTTTTACGGTGCTTCCCAAATCACGTTCCCGAACATTAAATAATACGCTTCCACGAAGCATCGCATTTTCGCTGTTTATCATGGGTGGTCCATCGCTTATTTTTACGTCAGCAACGGCTTCCAAAGGAATTGGTCCGTATTGCATGGTTTGCACTTGCAGTTTTTTCAGGGCTTCAATACTGTTTCGGTATTCCTGAGCATATCTCGCATTTACCGAAAAACGTTGCCTTCCTTCGATAGTTGTAGTCAGTTTCATCCCGCCAATAGCGGCTTCGACAACGTTATTCACATCGTCAATAGTAAGTCCGTATCGACCTATTGCCTCCCGCTTTGCTTCAATATCAATATATTTTCCGCCTGTTATAGGTTCGGAATATAAATCTTTTATTCCGGCCGTTCCTTCGAGTGCTTTTTTGATTTTTTGGGATAAAGCATTTATGGTATCTAAATCGGCTCCGTAAACTTTTATGCCCACATCAGTTCGGATACCGGTAGAAAGCATATTGATCCGATTGATAATAGGCTGGGTAAAACCATTCGTTACACCGGGAATTTGCAGTTTATTGTTTATTTCGGTTACAATGTCATTCTTGTTTTTCCCCTCTCTCCATTCGTTTTGGGGTTTTAGCAAAACAATCGTTTCAATCATACTTATGGGGCTATTGTCGGTCGCGGTATTCGCCCTTCCGGCTTTTCCTAAAACATGGGCGACTTCGGGTATCGATTTTATCAATTTATCCTGCACCTGTAAAATTCGTTTTACTTCGGAATTAGAAACATCGGGCAAGGTAACCGGCATAAACAGAACAGAACCTTCATCTAATGGAGGCATGAATTCTGAGCCCAGACGCGTAAACATCAATACGCCAATTAGTAAAGCAATAATGTTTAAACCCAACACTGTTTTTCTCCATTTCAAAGAAAAAGTCAGAATAGGGGTGTAAATACTTTCCAGTTTTTTGTTAATTGGGTTTTTTGCCTCTGGGCGAAGTTTGCCTTTGAGTAAAAAACTGATCAAAACAGGTGTAAGTGAAATGGCCAAAAAAGCATCTACAATAAGGATAAACGATTTTGTCCAAGCCAGTGGACTAAACAGTTTACCTTCCATTCCCGTAAGAAGAAATACCGGCAAAAACGAAGTAATTACAATTATGGTGGAGTAAAAAACACCTGGTCCAACCAATTTGGAGGAAGCCTCAATGATCTTCAGTTTTTCTTCGGAAGATAATGGGTCGTGTTCTTTTTTAAATATTTTTTTTATGAAATTTTTCATTTTTCAATCGATTGTTGATTACTATCCATTTCTTCCTGTTTCTCCGAAATTGTCCGATACGCATTTTCAACCATCACAATCCCATCATCAACCACAACGCCTATTGCGAGAGCGATACCGGTTAATGACATAATATTGGATGAAATCCCGAAAGTCTGGAGCAAAATAAAACCAACAGCAACGGAAATTGGAAGCTGAATAAGGATGATTAAAGCACTTCGCCAATGAAAAAGAAACAGAAGGATGACTATAGAAACAACAATCATTTCTTCGATTAAAGTTCCTTTGACAGATTCGATAGCTTGTTCTATGAGTTCGCTTCTATCATAGGAAGTTTTAAAAGAAACGCCTTCTGGGAGTCCTTTTTCGACTTCTTTCATTTTTAGTTTAACCGCTTTTATCACTTTATCGGCATTTTCGCCATAGCGCATAACTACAATTCCGCCTACTACTTCTCCTGTACCATTCTCATCAAAAATTCCCAAACGCAAATCACCTCCCATTTGTATGGAACCCAGATCTTTTACTCTTACAGGAACCGCATTATAATTTTTAACCGTGATATCTTCGACATCTTTTATGTTCTTTATGTAGCCCAATCCTCTTACAATGTAGGCCATATTGCTCATTTCAAATTTTCGCCCGCCAACATCGTTGTTGTTTGCCTTGACAGCATTCATCACCTCCATCATGCTTACATTATAGTACTGCATTTTTAAAGGATCTAACACCAATTGATATTGTTTTTCAAAACCTCCAAAAGAAGCCACTTCGGCCACGCCAGGAACGGTCTGCAATGCAAATTTCACATACCAATCCTGCAAAGCGCGTTGCTCTCCTAAGTCCATACCGTTGGTTTCTAAATGATACCAAAAAATATGTCCTACCCCAGTACCATCGGGGCCTAAGGTTGGGACAACATTTTGAGGCAGCAATCGTTGGGCATAATTTAATCTTTCCAGTACGCGGGTTCTTGCCCAATAAACATCAACATCATCTTCAAAAATAATATAGACAAAACTCATCCCAAACATGGAAGCTCCACGAATGTTTTTAATTTTTGGTATTCCTTGCAGGTTAGAAACCAAAGGATAGGTTACTTGTGCTTCTATAACCTGTGGACTTCTTCCCATCCATTCTGTAAAAACAATGACTTGATTTTCTGATAAATCAGGAATTGCATCTATAGGATTTTGTTGCACACTATAAATACCCCAAGCAAATAAGCAGGCCGAAACGAGAAGGACAACAAATCTATTCTTTAACGAGAATGATATTAATTTTTCTACCATGACATTTAGTTTTCTAATGAAAGACTATCTTTTATTTTATTTATCCAATTGATTACTTCCTCTTTTTGATCAGGTGTTACTATTGCATTTTTATGAAGTAACGTGTAGGACGCTAAGGGCATTTCATCAGATTTTATTTGTTTGATGATAGCTTCTAATTTGTTTTCTTGTTTTCGCTTGGAGTAGTTTCCGAATCCATTAAAGTTTAAATCTTTCTTTCCATCTTTAATGTGTTCTTCCATAAAAAACCGTGTTGGTTGAATGTATGAATACCAAGGATAATTTGTATTGTTACTGTGACAATCGTAGCAAGATGTCCGTAAAATAGTTTCAACATCTTTAGGAACATCGTACATTTTTGTGAAATTCGCAGTTAATTCCTGCTCATAACTTTCATTACGAGCAGGTTGATATAACTGCATCAACAAAAAAATAACAAACCCAATTATGAGTATTTTCTTGATGATTTTTTTCATTTTATAATTGTTTTTTCATAGAACCACAAGTAAGCATTTTCGAACCGTAGTAAGGATTTTTTATTTCTTTGCTTTCACTTATCCAAATAGCACCTTTTCCATCATTATACATAGGACAAAAGTCTTGATATAGTTTTTGTTTTGCTCCAAATATTTTTATCAAATCATTCACATCTTTACTCAACATCACAAAATGTTCTCTTTGGTGGTCAATTTTTCCAACATTATCGCCAATGTGTTCTGTGTGTTCTTTAGCATCATCAGCAATATCAATATATTCTGTTTTTAATTTTGGATCTATTGTATTGGTATTGAGTTTATTGAAAGTTGCATATAATGTTTTACCCGCATTGGCTGCTCCTTTTGTATCGTCTTTTGTGAGTGCGTTTTTTAGTTTTAAATAATCAAAAATTATTTCATTTATAGAAAATGTTGTTCGGGTAACCGATGTAGCGTCAGTATTAACTTCAACTGTTGTTGCATCATCATGACTAAGACTACCATCAGTATGATCATGCGCTGCTTCATTTAGTACAACTGGTTCGGTTAATTCCATTCCACATTTTGAACATTTTTCTCCTTTTTTCCCTGTTACCTCGGGGTGCATAGAACACGCATACAATTGTGAAGTACTTTCTATTTTTTCTGGATCAGTTGTTACAGCTTCTTTATTTTTTTGATTACAAGAAACTAGTACAAATGCCATTGCTATGGCTGAAAGGATTAGATTTTTCATTTTTTTTAAATTTATTAATTGTTATTTTTAGATATTTTAAAGTTTACATTTTTATTACAACACCATTTGGTTTTTTACCAACATTGATTGTTTTAGTAACGGTATGATTGATAACATTTACAACAGAAACTGTATTTGCTACTTGATTGGTCACATAAGCAGTGTTTCCGTCGGTAGTGAACGAAATTGCGTGAGCTCCAGCACCAGTATTAAAAGCTCCGCCGTGCATCCACATCATCATTGCAGTATTCCAAGTCCAGTAATGTACTTTTCCAGCCATTGGATCTGAAACCCATAACTCGCTTTTTGTTCCGTTGTGGGAAGCTATTCCGGGCATAAATCCTAAAACAATAGTTTGGTCAACGGCATTTGTAGCCACATTGATAACAGAAATAGATTGTCCGTCTTCGTTATCCACATACATTTTACCATCGCTACCCGTCCAAGCACCAACAGGATTGTCACCAACCGTAACCGTTGCAACAACTGCTTTTGTTGACACATTGATTACAGATATTGTATCATCATCGCCATTAGCAACATAGGCTTTTGTGCCGTCCGAAGAAAAAGTTAATTCTGCTGGCATCATACCCACAGTAATTGTGTTTGTTAATGCATAGGTAGAAGCATTATAAACCAATACTTTTCCGTTCATATCCATTTGAGGCACCCAAATTTCTGAACCATTTGGAGAATAAATAGTATTGTGGTTCATTACAGGTAAACCCATGTTTTTAACAATTGAACCAGTTGTTGCATCAATAACAACAAGTTTACCAGACATAGTTCCTGTTACTGCGTGTCCTGCGCTTAAATCCATCCCTGGAACTCCAATTGCAAGATGATTTCCATGTGAAGATATATGGTGTGGCCACATTATCATATTATTGCCAGTTCCCATTAATGGAATAGTTCCTATAACTTCATTAGTTGATAATTTGATTACTGAAATTGTTGCGTCTTCGCCATTGACAACATAAGCAGCAGTATAATTTACATTTAATACTGGATTTGTCATATCCATATTGTGGTCTTCGCTGCAAGATGATAAAAGCATAACTCCAATTATTGAAGCGGTAAAAAAAATAGTCTTCATATATTATTTATTTATAAATTATTTAATTGTTTCTACTGTCTTGCCACAACTCAACATTTGTGAACCGTAAAATGGGTTTTTAATAGTATTTTCTTTGCTCAACCAATTAGCACCTTTACCACCATTTGCCATTGGGCAAAACTGATAATAAATTGGCGTTTCCGCTTTTGAAACTTTCAGAAGTTCATACATATTTTTTGATAAAGTCATAAAATAGTCTCTTTGGTGTTTTACATCTTGTGTTTCGGAAATATGTTTGGCATCTTCTTTCAACTCATTCATTACTTTCATCCAAACCATATGCTCTTCCATTTTCAATGTTTCCATTTTTACGGCATTGATAGCCGAAAGCAATTCTTTAGATTGTATTGAAGCTGCTTTACCATCCGTTTTTATTAAAGCATCTTTCAATAAAAAGTAATTATCAAATACTGATTTTAATTGATTTTGAGTTACTTGTTCTATTTTTTGAGTTTCTGATTTATTGGCGTGAGCGCTATGATTTTCAATAGTTGCCATTTGCTTTGCCTGTTCGCTATCACTCGGTTCCGGTTTAGTTTCTGTTTTTACTGCAACTTTTGCCTCTCTATCATATTGACAACAGCCATGAAGATTATTATATACATCATCTGGAGCAAGGAATTTTTCGCTATCATAACCCGCAAGTGCAATACGTTTTAAGATTTCATCCTGATTGGTTTTTTTAGCATCATAAGTGAGCGTAGCCATTTTGGTGTCTTTATTCCAATCAACATTGGAAATTTTCCTGATACCTCCTGCTTTTTCTATGGTGGTTTCGCACATTCCGCAATTCCCGAATATTTTTACGGTTTCGGTTTTAAAGTTTTTGATTTGCGCATTGGATACCACGAATGATAACAATAGTGCTATTGTCACCACTACTTTTTTTAGTGATTTCATTGTAAAATAATTTTAAATTGAATTAGTTAAACAAGAACAAAATGACAGCATAACAAAGCCACCTTTTTGAAAATGAAATTAACTGAGCAAATAAATGATTTTAAAGCAATAATTGCTTTTTTTTGACACAATTATGGCTGTCAAATTTAAAATTTAGCCTATTTTTGGTATAAGCCATAGAGAATCGAAACCAGAAGAAATGGAGGTTTCGTAATTGTAAAAACTTTGTTTTTCTGAAAAGAAATTAAAAATATTTCTATTAAAGTTCAATTCATTAATAGAAACGGATGTGTTGCAAGAAGAAGCACAACCACATTTAGAATGGCTGCATTTTCCTCCGCAACCTTCGTGGTTTTTAGTTTTTGAATGACTATCGTTATTATAACAATCATCTTTATCCATTTTTGAGGAAGTCTCTTTTGAAGAAGAATGTTTCGATGAATTATTTTCACACGCAAAAGTTACTGCTGGCATCAAGAAGAAACCAAGAACAACGATTAATAAAATGTGAAACTTTTTCATTTGTATAGAAAATCTAAATATTGTAACAAAGTTAGAAAAATAATCCTAATACACGTTAAAGACTTGCTGATTTTTTTTTACTACTACTTAGCTTTGATTTTTATTCTCATTAAAAGCATTATTAGGGAAGCGAATAGATAAAGACTAATTCCTTTAATCTTTGTTATTTAAAAAAATAACTTTTAAAATGCTTTAATTTTAGTGAAGTAATAGTTTTAACTCCCTAACGACCACAAAAAGTATAAATCTCCAAATTCATTTGATTTTTGCGGTATTTATATAGTTCGAAAATTACTTCGAAATTTTTCTAGTATTTATGATTAATTAAATTTGTAGTAATTGTTAATTCGATTACCGTAATCGTAAAAAACTGTTTGCAAAAGATTTTTAAAGCTTTTCAAATCCTATCAAATTTTTGTTTTATTTTCTGCGTGTAATACAAATCCATATAATAGAGCATAAACATATTTAAAGACAGAATTTGCCTTTCTTATCTAAATGATCATTAATATTTGCAAACTGATAGTTTTATAGGGAAGAGGAATACTTGAATTGCCGAATTTGGATTTGATCTCGATAAAGCATGTATGACATCAACTAATAGACTTAGAACGGATAATTCCTTTTCCAACGGCTATAAGTTACGTTTTACCAATCAATAGATTTAATAAGCCTGTGTCCTTCAAACGTAGTTTCTAAACGTACTAGAATTGATAACTTTTTTTTCTGGTGCCATTTCCAAAAAATACTTAAAGGACATATCAAAACGGAAACGCTACACTAAAGAGGACTCTTGCTGTGCGACTATTATTTGTCCCGTATTAATTTAGCACTCTATGTAGATAAATGAAAAATCGATCAACTTATTGATTTTTCTGAGCACATTACCATTAGGAACGATTCCATCATAATAACGAAGAATGGCATTGAGTTTTTTTGTTATTGTACCTCATCATCTGAATAGCATTATGATGACATTCAAAAACGTGAAAAAAGGAGTGAAAAATTAAAGTTTTCTACTCCTTTTTATTAAACAATTAATTACTAAAAGACTTTTCAGTGGCCTCTTTTAAAGATAGTGTCTTTTTTTACAAATCCGTTTTAATTTAATTAATCCTTGTCATCTAAGTCTGTTTCATTTTCAAGTAAGTTTTTTATTTGCTCTCCAATATTCTGATTACCATCGTCGTTATCGGTACTAATTTCGATAACTCCATCCCCATCTGTATCCATCAATAAATTTTGATTAGCTAAAGTAATAAGTTTTGCCATTATGGCATCAAGATGAATTTTTATGTTAAGTGACATATCGTTACCGCTAACTATAAAATCTTTAGTTGGATCTTCAAAATCCATTTCAAGTTCAGCATCTTTTCCACTCCAGATTATAAAGTTTTTACCGTTTATTGTACCTTTAATTAAAAAAGTTTTACCTAACATTTCGCCCGGTACAATACTTTTTTCAAATTTAAATTCAATTTCCTCATACTTGGCATTGGGGATATTAACAGAAGTTATAAACTGAGTCAAAGTTAGGTTAGGATCTAAAATATCTACTAAAAAAGGACCTACCAGTTTTACGTCATCATCATAAAAAGGATCTGAAAGATTATATTGATCATCTTCTTCATCTATTTCAAATTTTATCTTTCCAATGTTTATTTTAAACTCGTTGAACACAACTGTTGATGCCGCAGTACGAGCAGTTGTAGACGTTTTTCCTGTTGCAGAAAAGGATGAAGCTTTTAATGTAACGTTACCGCTTGTAGATGGGTCATTTGTGCAAGAACTCATCACAATGACAAGTAATGCTAAAATCGATGTTTTTTTCATTTTTTTCATTTTTTTAAGATTAAATAATATGTAATTAGGGGTTAATAATTAATGGTTGTGACAAACAATTTTAATAATTGTATGAATAAAAAAAGTTTCTTTAAAATTTGCAATAACTAGGTTTTTATGTTTTGTATTAATTAATTCTTTGTGAAATACAGATAATCAGTTGTTCCATCGCTGCTACTTTTATTTTTCAGTCTAACGTTTGTAGTTGTAAATTCTGAAATTTTCCAATCGTCCTCCAAGTCATCTAATTTACTGTCTTCAAGTTTTAACAGAAATATATCTTGACTATTATTTACAAAAGTGGACCAATTTCCGGCGATAGTATTTTTTTCTTTCACAACCGTAACAGTTTCGTTAGAATTGAAAGTAAAATTATATCCATTGTAATTTAAAGTTTCATCACTATCATCAAAATAATAAGATACGTGCCAAGTTCCATTTGTCAAAATCGAAACAAAATTCTGATTTCCTACAGAGCCTGAATTAGTATTACAATCTTTAATTCCCTCTTCAATGCTATTTTCAAAATTAGAGTTATTTGTAATTACAACATTTTGACCCTTAGAGTTTATAATAGAAATTGGATAGCTGATAGATATAAACACATTACTTTCTAAATCTTTTAAAAAGTTATATAAATCCTTATCGTTTTGAATAGTAATAGTGTTTGCAATTTGATTATTTGCATTATAAATGTTAATCTTTATGGGATAATTTATACTTAGGCACTCAATCTCTTCAAACCCGTCATCATCATCACAATTATCAATAACATTCTCTAATTGATCCGAATTTCTAATTAGTTCTGTCTTGAAATTTTGATATTGGATTGTAATTGGATATACAAAGTTTACTACATCATCATCATTTGAAAAAGCATCTAATGCGTTTTGAACTACTACATAATCATTTTGGCTAGACACTGTAATATTCTTTTCATTTACAATAACGCTAACCGGTAACAAAACGTTAAAACAACTTGAATTATCCAAAATATTATCCTTAGCCGTTGGGTTTTGTGATACCCTAGAAATCAGACTAGCGAGCGGAGATGTAGCTGTTAAATTTTGTGTAATGTCTTGGATAACCAAAGTTTCCTCATCTTGACACGAAATAAATAGCACTACCGCAAGGCACATTAATAAATATTTAATTGTTTTCATATATAGTATTAATTAATATGTAAAATAACGAACTGATATTTTTTATATTGTTTTTTGTGGCATAGAATTCCGTTCTGCGTATTCGCTTCGATGTTTATAGACCGTTTTCATTTCGCTTATTCTATATTAAAAAAGTAACGGTTTAATACTAAAACAGTTTAGAGCTATATTACCCTACCAAAATTTAAAAATAAATATATCTTTGTAGAGCAAAAAATTACGAAATAAATGACAATATTTTCATTATCAAATACTTGTGATAAGATTATTTTTTCAATATTTTTTAAAAGTCATGCGAAAGCGCTTCGCAATTTTCTTTTTTATAAATATGGGAATAAAGATCAAGCCGATGATATAACGCAAGAAGCTTTTATTAAACTCTGGCAAAACTGTGCTACAGTACCCATTGATAAAGCGAAATCTTATATCTACACCATCGCAAATAATAGCTCTCTTAACGAGATTGCACATCAAAAAGTAGTTTTGCAATATGAAAAAAATTTTGTCGGTCATAATAACACAAATGAAACTCCAGAATTTATACTCGAAGAAAAACAATTTAAAAGTAAGCTCTTAAAATCAATCGAGAATTTAAAAGAAACACAGCGAGTTGCTTTTTTGATGCATCGTATAGACGGTAAGAAATATAGCGAAATAGCAACGGAATTAAATATCAGTGTAAAAGCAGTTGAAAAGCGGATACACTTGGCTTTAATTGAACTACGAAAAGAAATTGATACAATAAAGTAGGGTAAATTTGTTTTTACTTGTTTTAAATATAATACGATTAGTGCAATGGAAAAAAAATACATTTTAGCACAATGGCTAAACAACGAATTAACAGAAGATCAATTAGCTGAATTCAAAGCTAATCCTGATAATGAAAAATACGAACAAATTAAAAATTATACTGCTCATTTAGAAGTACCGCTATTTAATGAAGAGAAAGTTTTAGAGCATGTTATTAATCACAAAAAAATAATACCTAAAATTATTCCTTCCTACAAAAAATGGTTATTCAAAGCGGCTGCCGTTTTCGTTATTGGGATAGGAATTGTATTTATGATGCAAAATTTTGCGTTACAAACACATTATGCTCTTAATGGTAAAAAAACCACTTTCTTATTACCAGATAATTCTAAAGTAGTTCTAAATGCCGGCTCTGAAATTAAATATAAAAAATGGAATTGGGACAAAAATAGAAACCTTGAGTTGGATGGGGAAGCCTATTTTAAAGTAGCAAAAGGTGAAAAATTTGAAGTTACAACTGTCCTTGGAAAAGTTGCTGTTCTTGGAACTCAATTTAATGTAAAAGTACGGAAAGATCGTTTGGACGTAACATGTTTTGAAGGAAGGGTACTCGTAAAGTACCAAGAAAAAGAATTGATTTTATCACCTGGACAAGTTGTTTATTTTGTAGAAGGAAAACAAATAAACTCAACAATTGCTATCGCTAAACCAGAATGGATGGAAAACACAATTGCTTTCAATAAAGAAAATTTACACAACATTTTAGATGAAATACAAAGGCAATACGATGTTTCTATTGAAGTGAAAACAAAATATTCGAGTGCATTATTTACTGGAAAAATCCCAAGTAACAATCTTGATGTTGCTCTTCAAATTATTACCACAACCTATCATTTAGAATCCAAAAAAATTACTGCAAACAAAATAATTTTTGAAGGAAAATAAATTTTTTAAATGAAATACACTTCTGTTTTATTTTTTTGCCTAATTTTTGTCTTGAGTATGACAGCTCAAAACAGAAGTGAACCAATTGCATTAAAAGATATCCTGCAAACTATTGAGAAACAACATCTTATTTATTTTAATTACATTGACAATGAGATAGTTGAAATTAAAATTGTACCTCCAAAAAAATCATTGTCTTTGAACAAGAAGATCAGTTATCTTGAAAAAAAAACGAATTTGTTCTTTGAAAATATCGATAATAAATTCATCACCATTTACAGCAATAATAGCATAGAAAAAAAGAATATTTGTGGATATGTATATTCTAAAGAAGATAATTCCCCACTGGAAAATGTGAATATTAAGTTTGAAGATGCACTTAGTACTTCAACCAATATAAAAGGATATTTTGAACTAAAAAAAGAAAAGTACACTTATTTATTAATTAGTAACATTGGGTACACGACTAAAAAAATTTCTGTTTCTGATTTACAAAATATAAATTGTTCAAAAATTTACCTAGAAGTGGAAGTTTCTGAATTAAATAATATAATTGCGAATAATCTTTTAACATCTGGAATCTCAAAAAAAATTAATGGAACTTTTGAAATTAAACCCAAAAAACTTGGAATATTACCTGGCTTAATTGAACCGGATGTTTTACAAACTTTGTTGCAAATTCCGGGTATTTATAGTGCTGACGAAAGCATCTCAAGTATTAATGTAAGAGGAGGCACGCATGATCAAAATTTGTTTTTGTGGAATGGAATCAAAATGTATCAAACGGGACATTTTTTTGGATTAATTTCGGCGTTCAATCCTAATTTAGCCCATACCGTTTCTATTACTAAAAATGGGACTTCTGCTTTTTATGGAGAAGGTGTTTCAAGCGTTGTGGATATTTCTTCAAACACCAATAATTTAAAAAAAAACAGTATTAGTGCAGGAATAAACATGATAAATGCCGATGTATATTCAAAGTTTAAAATCTCCAAAAAAAGTTTTATAGAAATTGCAGGAAGAAAATCCATAACCGATTTAGTAAAAACACCTACTTACAAAGAGTATTATAATAAAGCCTTCCAAAATACAAGTATTACTAATTTTTATAATAATCAAAATATAAATTATTCAGGTGACGAAAAATTTAATTTTTACGATATTACGGCAAAATATTCTCAACAAATAGGACAAAAAAATCATTTTATTTTAGATTTTATTACAATTAACGATCAGCTGAAAATTTTTCAAACAACAAACAACAGTTCTCAAATCCAGTCTGAAAATAATATTTTAAATCAAAAAAATTATGGAGGTAATCTCTCATGGATGCGACACTGGAATACTAAAAACAGCTCTCATTTGAATGCGTATACTTCTTCATATGTGCTAAATGCCGAAAAAAACCAAATACAAGATAATCAAATTGTAAAACAAAAAAACGAAGTGTTAGACAACGGCTTGAAGCTTGAAAATACTCATGCAATTAATTCGAAATTCACCCTTAAAAATGGATATCAATTCAACGAAATTGCGACCATAAATGCAGATGAAATAAACAGTCCTATATTTTATAGAAGAATTAAAGAAGTTTTACGAATTCACGCACTTATAATTGAAGCAAAATATAATGATACAATATCTAAAATATATTTTAATGCTGGATTGCGATTAAACTATATCGAACAATTTAAAAAAAACCTTTTAGAACCACGATTACAATTTAATTATTCCATCACAAAATATTTTAATTTAGAAGTGTTAGGAGAGTTTAAAAGTCAAAATTCTTATCAGGTTATTGATCTGCAAAATGATTATTTTGGTATTGAAAAAAGAAGATGGATATTGTCAAATAACACAACAATACCCATTCAAAGAAGTAAACAAGCATCAATTAGTTTATTTTACAACAAAAATAATTGGTTATTTACTATAGAGAATTTTTATAAAAAAGTAACGGGCATTAATAGCTCCAGTCAAGAATTTCAAAACCAACTAGAATTTGTTAAAACTAATGGCGATTATAAAGTTTTAGGAATTGAAATGCTGGTTCAAAAAAAGATAAACCATTTTATTACTTGGTTTAGTTATACTTACAATATTAATAATTATCACTTTCCAGATTTAGAACAACCTGTATTTCCAAATAACTTTAAATTAGACCATATTATCTCTTGGGCTGGAATCTATGAAAGAAAAAATCTAAAAATAGCATTGGGTTCAAAGTGGTATTCTGGAAAACCCGAGACCACTCCTGTGAGTTCAAGTATAAATTACAGTAATTTCTCTAATCCAAAGATTGATTATAATACCCCAAACAATAAAATATTAGATGACTTTTTTCAAGTTAATTTTTCGGCAACGTACAAATGGGAAAGCTTAGATCGAGCTCAATATAAATTGGGGTTCTCTTTATTGAATATATTGAATCGAAAAAATGAAATCAATGAATATTATAGAATAAATGCAGTAACCAATTCTATAGAAGATATAAAAACTTTTTCACTTCGACGCACACCAAATTTAAGCTTTAGAGTAACGTATTAAACCTTGACGGTTATTGTTATTTTCCAAGTAAAGCAAGTTTTATATTGAATGCGGGCCATTTTTTAACCTAATTGCTTTTGATAAAATACTCCAGACAAACGATGTTGGTTTTCTGTATAAAGTGAAATACACTCTATAAAATAATAATTAAGTTTTGGCAAAAAAATAATTTTACTGCCAAAAATTAATTTTTTTAAAAAAAGTAGTACCTTCACTTTTAAAATAGACCTTTTGACAAAAACGCTTGAAAATACAATTCACAATTACTTTGAAACTGAAAATCAACTTTCTAGGGAGAAACTGGTACAAAAAATAGTAAATGATTTTCCGGATCTAACGGAAAGCACTATTACCGTTTATCTTTCTAAGCTTAAAAAGGCGGGCATAATCAATAATCCATCACGAGGAATTTACACAATTTCAAGTAAATCAAATTTCCAACCCGAAATTAATCAAGGTCTGAAAAAGGTATATAATAAAATTCATAAAGAATTTCCGTTCATAAAAATTTGTGTTTGGAATACAAAATGGATTAATGACCTAATGCGACACCAAACGTTTAAAAACTTCACGATAGTGGAAACTGAAAAAGAAGCTATAGAACAAGTCTTCAATAGTATTAGCGAAAGCACCAAAAATGTATACCTCAATCCCGATGAAGAGATATTTGAGAGGTACATAAGCACAAACATCGGAGAAGTTACTATAATTAAAAACTTGGTAACAGAATCACCAACAATGCAAATCAATAAAATCGAAATCCCTTCTTTGGAAAAATTGTTAGTAGATATGATCATTGATAAGGACCTATTTGCAGCGCAACAAGGTGAACTCGATTTTATTTTTAATACAGCATTCAAAAAATACCCTGTCAATATCGCAAAAATGAAACGATACGCAATGCGCAGAAACAGAGAGCAGGAAATCGAAAAAAAAATTAATTTAGTTTTGGCAAATTAATGTATTTTTTGCCAAAAGTTAACAACTATGATTGACCACAAAACACAACAGATAGAATGGATCACCAGCTTGAAAAATAAGTTAGGAAGTCGTATTGATCCCAAATTAATTGAAAAAGTAATTTGGGCACTAACCTTATTAGAACAACTACAATTAAAAGGATTAAACTTTACATTCAAAGGAGGAACAGCCTTGTTACTGGCAACCGAAACCCCCAAACGTTTTTCCATTGACATCGATATTATCACAGAACATACGGAAAAAGAAATAAGTGCCGTTTTACAAAAAATAGTTACTGAAAAAACCTTTATCAGTTGGGAAGACGACAACAACCGCAAACACACCCCCGATGCACCTATAGGGCATTTCAAAATGTATTATAAAAGCGTAGTGGATGGCAACATAGAACCAATTCTTTTAGACTTACTCTACACACCAAATCCATACCCAGAAGTTCGAGAACTCCCAATAAAGCACTCATGGCTTGCTACTTCAGGAGAAGATGTTATAATTGCAATGCCAACATTTGACTCTATCTTAGGCGATAAATTAACAGCATTCGCACCCAAAACAACTGGCATATTATACAGTAAAAACCGTCCAGTAGAAATTATAAAACAGTTGTACGACATTGCTTTTCTATTCGATAATATCACTAATTTGAAAATAGTTAAAAAAAGCTATGACAAAGTAGTCCAAGAAGAAATCGGTTTCCGAAAATTAGATTGTACTGCCAAGGAAGTATTAGAAGATACTCTGTCAGCCTGTTTCTTATTAGCGGAACGTGATACAAAATCAGAAGAATACAATCACTTGCAATTAGGTATTCGAAATTTCACCAATTTTACAATTGATAGATTTAATATTGACGAAGCTATAACTGCAGCAGCAAAAGTGGCTTACCTAACCAAGCTAATACATTCCGAAAATGAAATAAAAATTGAAAGGTTTAAAAACCCTTTAGAAATAAAAGATTGGTTGATTGAAAACCAAGAATACAATAAATTAAACAAGTTAAAAAAGAACAACCCAGAAGCTTTTTACTATTGGTATAAAAGCTTTGAATTTATAATCTTAAAGTAGATTCAATTTTACTTTATAAAAATAAACAATGAAAAACGATAAAATAAAACTCTCGCAATTAGAAGGCTTTTTAATGAAAGCAGTGTCCCGTCCTGAAATAGCGATACACAAAAAGTATCCTAATGGAAAAACATAAAGAAACACACTATGTGAAGCGGACTCAAAAAGATTATTCAATGTCTTTTAAATTACA